>JAEYWW010000150.1 GCA_023428805.1 Armatimonadota bacterium
CGTGTTCGCCTTTTACAGCAAACACATGGACGCTCAAATCTGGATGCACGAGTCGAGCGGCGACTTTGTGAACTGGAGCGAGGGCCGTTCGCTCAAGCTGAATCAGAAGCCGCGCGGCAGCGGCACGAACGCCTACACCTATCCCAATCCCAGCTACCTCGCCCATTCCAAAACAATCTTCTTGACCTGGCGGGGGATGGAGTGGAAGCCTACATATTCGACTTCAAAGGACTTCGGCAAGACATGGGAGCCCGGGCGAATCCTCTTCGCGAGCCGAGGCGCGACCTCCGCAAATCGCCCCTATCTCAAGGCGGTCACGGATGGCCGCAAACGCGTCCACTTCTTCGTCACCGATGGTCATCCCCGCAACGAGTCGACGAATTCGCTCTATCATTTCTATTTTGAGAACAACCGCTTCTACCGCGCGGACGGCAGGCAGATCGCGACTCCGGAATCTCTTCCGATCCGACCAGAGCAGGCAGATGTTGTCTATGATGGCGTCGCCAACGGCATCCGCAGTTGGGTGTGGGATGCCGTGATCGGAAAAGACGGGCGCCCCTACGTCGCCTACACACGGCTTCCCAAAGAGACCGAGCACGAGTACCGCTACGCATTCTGGAACGGACAGCGATGGATTGATCGCAAGGTTGCGGATGGCGGCGGCTGGTTCCCCGAGACTCCTGCGGGCACTACGGAGCGCGAACCACACTATTCAGGCGGCATTGCCCTCGATCCGCAGGACCCCCGGTTGGTGTACGTCTCGCGGCAGATGGATGGACGGCATGAGTTGGAGGCCAAATTCACCCTTGATGAGGGGTCATCCTGGGCGGCGCACCCTCTGACGACAGGATCGAAGCACAACAACGTCCGACCCTTCATTCCTCGCGGAAACGGGCCGCGAACCCTGCTTTGGATGCGCAACGATCCGGGCTATGTCCACTACACGCAGTTCGGTTCGCGCATTCTCTCGGCAAATCTTCCCCCAAGCGAGTGGTCGACCGCATACTCCGACGCCCGCATCGCCGCGCGCGCGGTGGCCGAATGGCAGCTCGCCAACCCGTCGCGCCACAAGGCGAATGACTGGACAGTCGCCCCGTTCCTCGTCGGTCTCCTCGCACTCGATTTCGACCGGTACTCTGAGGATGTTGAGAAGATCGTCGGCGCTCCCGGCATCGACTGGAAGCTCGGACCCCGCCGTCTGATGGCCGACGACCATGCGGTTGGACAGGCGCACCTCGAACTCTTTCTCAAAAAGCGAGATCCCAAGATGCTTGCGGCGAGCAAAGACCTCGGCGAGCATATGCTGACTCTTCCCTTCAATGAGAGCCTCGCATGGAAGGATGGCATCCACAATCGAGAATGGGCCTGGTGCGACGCGCTCTTCATGTCGCCGCCGATGCTGGCGAGACTTGGCAAAGCGACGGGAGACGACCGATACTTCGACCTGCTCAGCCGGCTCTGGTGGAAGACTTCGGACTACCTCTACGACCCCGAAAATCGCCTCTTCACCCGCGACAGCCGGTACCTCAAATCAACTGACCCGAACGGAGCGAAGATGTTCTGGAGCCGCGGCAACGGCTGGGTTCTCGCCGGAAACGCCCGCGTGCTCCAACACCTGCCGAAGAACCACAAAGATCGTCCGAAGTTTGAAAAGCAGTTCCGCGACATGGCCGACCGCATCGCAAAGCTCCAGCAGTCCGATGGATTCTGGCGATCCAGCCTGCTCGACAACGAGACCTACTATAAGCAGGAAACAAGCGGGACCGCATTCTTCTGCTACGCGCTCGCCTGGGGGATCAACAACGGAATCATCAGTCAGTCAAAGTTCGAGCCCCACGTCCGCAAAGCCTGGTCTGCCCTGGTCTCCTGCGTCGATCCCTTCGGTCGCCTTGGGTATGTCCAGCCCATCGGAGAGAACCCGCAGAACATCAAGGGATCAGACACCGAAGTCTACGGCGTCGGAGCCTTCCTGCTCGCCGCGCAAGAAGTGGAAACCCTGGGTGCAATCATGTCGCTAGAGTGATGCTTTGGGTGCCAAAACATATCATTCACCGCGTAGAGTTTTCTGACTCAATATCGCTAGAATACAGGCATGAAGGCTTGCGGATTTCTTGTGTGCATCCTGCTTCTCAGCGGGGTTGCTGGGGCTCAGCAACCAGCCGGCAAAGCTGAACCGAACAAGCACATTCTCAAATTCACCAGCTTTCGACCGATTGATGAATTCAACCCGCCGCCAAAAACTCATTTTCGCCAAAGCGAGGTTCAATCAATCTACTCGCGAGCAGACGCGCTTTCTGCCTCGCGGCAGCACGACCCGCGATTTGCCGGGTTGTTTATGTCGCCCCCCGAAGCAGGAAAAATGAACTCTGACAACGACATCTATGGCTCGTTGGACAAGATTGTGAAGCCGGCACGGAAGCACTTCCGTTTCTCAAAGAGATACGCGTTTCCGACTCGAACCAGACCGCATCTTTAATCCTATCGGCACACTGGCCCGATCTTTCGTACCCCCTCCTTCCCCTGCCCGCCACACGACAATCTCAGCTCTTGGGCTTCAGCGCGATATTCTTGATCATCACAGTTTCGGAGCGGCGCACTCGCATCCATGCTCTTTCCAGGTTCGAGATTGAGCCTTCGAACCAGATGATGTGGTGGTTCATGGCCTCATCGTAGGGAGAATTGGTGAAGTGCTCGAATGATGATCTTCCCCGCTTCGATTCATCTTTGAATTTGACCTGGATGTTGTAGTTGTTGATGTCCACACCATGCAGGGTGCCGATATCCATCCGCCAAGCATCGACGGGAGCCTCCTTGCCGACTTTCTTGGAGTTGACAAACGTGTCGAAGGCGAATTTCCCCTCCGACCACTGGATTGAATGGTAGGGAGACTTCAAGCGAAATCGCTCTTTGTCAGCCTGTCCTTTGCTGATCATATCCGCAGTCAGGAAGTCGGGGAGTTCAGTCCAATCAGAAATCGTGGCGCTGGCATTGACGTCCCCCTTGGCGGGGAGCTTCTTGCCAAATGTGGCGATTCGAGAGGCGGAGTAGAGCCATCCGTCTTTGTCGAAGGAAGGGCCCGAATTGGTGTTGAAACCCGCCGCCGTCGGCATCCAGAGCATCGCGTCCACCCTGTCGGTCTTGACCCTCAACCACACCACGACGTCTCCCGGCTTCGGGGTCAGATTGTGAGGGCGGGTGATCGCTTCCCTCGCGGGAATCTTGGTGCCGTCAGGCCGCCAGTAGACTGGATTCTTGTCCATCGTCTGAATCTGAACAACTTCCACCTGGGCGCTCGGCTTCTTCTGAACCAAGCCCTTGCCGCCCGAAGGCAACGGGGCGGGAACATCCTCCTGCCTGAGCCCGTACGACGAGCCTCCCGCTACGATGAGAATGGCGAAAGATGCGCAGGCGGTCACCTGCGGACGAGCCTGGGATCGATTCACGAGGGGCGACAAGATGCGTTCAATTCGAGAAGTAATCATGGGTTTTGCTCCAAATGCAATGGCGGGAAAACGGGGAGAGCGGAACTCCTGCGCGGCCTGGCGCAGCGTTTCCGCATAGCTGATCGGATCGATGTTTCGGGCCAGGACCGCATCATCTGCGGAATCCTCCATCGCCCGAATCAAGGCGCGCTGAAGGAGCCAAATGAACGGCACCGGCCAGTAGAGCGCGCAGATGATGTTGGAGAGAAGCATCCATACCGCATCCTTCCGGCGGGCGTGGACTTCCTCATGCGTGAGAACCGCCTCCAGCCGCTCCGCAGGCCATTCAACCATTGCAGTCGGGAGGATGATCGTCCCCGGAATGACGGTCATCGGTGAAAAGACATTGTCCGAGAGCCGAACTTTGCGACCACCCATGATCTGTGGTTTTGCCTGAACCGCACTTTGGCGGGCGACCATGGCGCCAGCCAACACCCGGGAGAGAAGAACGAGGCTGACACCGCCCCAGATAGCAAGCATGATCTGACTCCAAGGAATCGGAGCGGGCGATGCCTCGGAAATGCCCTCGTGCTCAAAGGTCTGAGTGCCGCCTGAGCGTTGAGGACGAACCTCCGCTGTCTGGAAAATCTGAGATGCCGATTGCAGCACCTGCCCCTCGGACTGAAGAGGTGCCGTACGAGCCGGGAAAAAGGCGGCCGCAAGGGGAATCGACAGGCAGCCAATGAGAATGCTCAAGAGCAGCACCGTCCGCGTTGAACCCGAGGTTCTTTGCAGAATAACTGCGGCCAGCCAACCTGCTCCTGCGAAGCAGACCACCCGCTCCAGGAGGTTCAGCAAAAATTCCAGTTCCATCGTCAGTTCCTCGGATTCAAATGGATGTTTGGCAGGGTGAAGGGAACGCCATTTCGTTCCGAAAGCATGATCGACCCGATCTCGCCTGGCGATGCCTGAACCGCGACCTCAAATCCTCGCTCACGCCCCTCCAGTTCGACCAGTCCCGGAGTCATTTCTTGCCGGAGTTTTTTTCCCTTGGAGTCGAACACTGCCACACGACAGTTGTGCGGCTGCCATGCTTCCCGCATGACGAGACGGATTGTCGTGCCATCCACCTTCTTTGTGATCGCCATCACCTGCGCGTATCCGAGCGCATCGCCATACGCCTTTTTCATGGCTTCGTCGTCGATCAAATCGATCTTCCCTTGCGCCCAGCGGAGCGACTTGACATCAGCAAAGGGCTTGGATTCTCCATGTTCAGTCAGCTTTCCTGAGTTGAGCTTTCTTGCCCGCCACTCACCGCCAATCAAAAAACCGTCGAGGGTTGTTTTGAGGGGCTGCGGCTCGCCCTTTGCGAGCTGGCAGATCATCCCAAAATAGAACCAGCCGTTGTGCTCAACCCCGGCAGTTCCCATGGAATACGCATGAGAGCCCTGAATCGAGTTGAAGAGTGCGCTGGGTTCGATCATCCCCGCTGACTTGGTTCTGGCCCACACCAGCCTGAGCGAGGGTGACGATTTGTATCCACAGCGCCCCGGAAACTGGTCCTTCTTGGCAATGGGAGTGCCGTCGGGGCGCCAGGACACGGGCGTGTCGGCTACGGTTTGGACTTCAAAGACCTCGATCACTCGGCCTCCTTTGAGCACCGTTTTGACGGGATTGCTGATGACTCGATCATCAAAATCAAAGGGAGCCGCCTGGGCAAGCAGAATCGGCAGAAGAATGTTTGTGATCATGTTCCAGACTTCCTCGCCTGATCGATCAGACTCTGGATTTCATCGAGTTCTTCGTCAGATAAATTCAAGCTCCGGTCATCGAGCAGCGCGGCGACCGCAGTGCTGACCGAACCTTGATAGAACGTGGAGATCAAGCCCTTCAGAGCGTTTTGCGCCGCGTGCTGCTTCGGCTGGGCGGCCTGGTAGATGTAGCGTCCATCCCTGTCCTCGTGGATGAGATGGCCTTTTTCCTCCAAGATTTTCAGCAGGGTCCGAACAGTCGAATTGGAAGGGGTGCCGGGAAGCCGCTCCATCAAATCGTTCGCCGTCACCGATCCATGCCGGTAGACCTCCTCCATGATCTGCTGCTCGCGCTTGCTCAAATAGCCGCCAGGGACTCTCATGCGAATATATTAACACGGCAATTCTGAAGATGCAAGGGGTTGGCGCGAAAAAATTAACAATTTCTGCATTTGTATACTTGATGCCTCAGATTCGCTTACAATAAGCAAGTGAAATCAGTCTGGCTGCTTCCCCTTGCTCTTCTTCTCGCGGCCTGCCAGCCTCCGGCAGACTCCGCCGACACCCAGGCCCCCGAAACTCCCCCGGCAGTGAACGCCGAGCCAACGGCATCCGGGCAGGGTTCGGGTGGAGTGCAGATTCATACGGGCGGCGCGGGTGGCGCGGCTCCGGTCACCGGAACAGAATCACTCGGTGGCGGTGGATCGGGTGTTGGCGCGGCGGCCAAGAGTGCGGCGAAGCGCGCCGCAGGCACCGCCAGTCAGGGCTCCGTGGGCCAGAACGATATGGGCGGCGAATAGCCGCCTAATTGATCGCATCCACAATCGCGCGAATCTCCCGAATCCTTTCCGGCTCGGGCTCGGTGTCCTCATTGCCGGAGTAGCCCTCAACTCCCGTCGCCTGGCGGAACGAAAAGTGCAGCTCCCGGCAGAGCGCATATTCGACCAAGTGGTTGACATTATGCGACCGAACACCGCCTCCCGGAAGGATCGTGATGCGGTTGCCCGCGTACTCGACCAGTTCCATGATTCGGTCCATTCCGGAATCAACCGTCGCCTCTCCGCCGCTTGTGAGGACGCGGATGAAGCCCTGCTCAATCACATCTTCCAGCGCCTCATTCAGGCTGGGAGTCATATCGAAAACACGGTGAAAGGCAACTGGCCGTCCATCGGCGGCATCCACTAACGCTCGGTTGCGCTCCGCATCAGGCCATCGAGTTTCGTCCAAGAAGCCCGTGATGATCTGGTGTGCGCCTGCCCGCACCGCAAGGCGCACGTCGCGCAGTGCGGCCCGGAAGTCGTCCTCACTCGGGTTGGGGCGGCCTTCCTTTGGCCTGACCATGACCACCACGGGGATCTTTACGCGCTCCAGCGTCTCCTCGATCATTCCCATCGAAGGCGTCACTCCGCCCGTAGGCAATGCAGCACAGAGCTCGATTCGGTCCGCACCAGCCGCTTCCGCCGCCACCGCTTCCTCGACAGAACCACAGCAGGCCTCAATCAAAATCTTCATGTACTGAACGATACGCGAAACAATGCGGGAGAATCTCCGGTAGTCTCATTTGACCGGAGCATTCCATGAAGATTGCCGCCACGCTCGCCCTGCTGACACTCGCCCTGACCGCCACCGCATTCGAAGCACGCAAGCCCGCCAAACTCGAAATTGAGTCGGCAGTCGCCAAAGCGGTCAAGAGCAAAAAGAACGTCTACATCATGTTCACGGCAAGCTGGTGCGGATACTGCAAGCTCCACAAGAAGTTCATGGACGAGAACAAGGACTTCTATTCCAAGAACTTCGAGTACATCGAAATCTACGTCAACGAGTCCGCCGAACTCAAGAACTCCGAAACTCCCGGCGGCGCCGAGTACCTGAAGAAATGGAAGGGCGAGAAGAGCGGCATTCCCTATCTCGTCGTCCTCAACTCCAAAGGCGAAGTGCTCGGAAACTCCCTGGCAAAGCAGGATGACGGCGGCTCCAACATCGGCCATCCCATGACCGAGGACGAAATCAGCACCTATATGACGCTCTTGAGCAAGGCCGCTCCGAACGCATCAAAGGCCGATCTTGAGGGCATCAAAGCGAAGCTCCTGGAGCAGAAGCGGTAGGCGTCACAGAGCGTCGAAATCCGCTCCGGTATAATCTCACCCGACCTCGTGGGGGCTTAGCTCAGTGGGAGAGCATCTGCTTTGCAAGCAGAGGGTCAGGGGTTCGAATCCCCTAGCCTCCACCAATCTACGCTTTGGTCGTTACGAACTCGATTTCGATGTTCTTGCGTTAGCGTGAGATCAGGAAACGTCGAACTTAGCATCAAATCGAGCATCACGGTTCGAGTTTAAGCTTCGTGACCACGCTAAAACCTCGGCGTGACCAGAGAGAACGGATCAACTCCGCAAAGATTCTGCGCTCGCAAATTCTAAGCCCGAGATCCTTTCAATGACCACAACTAGAATCTTCTTGCGAGAAACTCAGGTTCATCCGCAATGCAATTCAACCCTTAAAGAAGATGGATCTCTCATCCACTTGAGGATCAGTTCAATCGAGAGACAGCCAAAAGTGGGTGGAAACTAGCCCTATACCCACAAAGCATCTACATTGTGGGTATAGGGCTATCGACAGAGAAGCGGAAAGTACGGCTTTGCTCATCGAATCGGAGCAGGAAATCGGCCCACTCAAGTGAGCCAGGCTCGTGAGTCACGACGACCACCGTCTTGCCAGCAAACACTTCCCGTAGTTGCCCCAGAATCCGTTGCGAGTTCACGGGATCGAGAGCTGCCGTCGGCTCATCAAGAACGACGACAGGGCTGTCTACAAGGAAGATGCGAGCAAGTGCAAGGCGTTGCTTCTGCCCCCCGGAAAGGCCCTTCCCTGATTCTCCGAGAATATAGTCGTAGCCTCTAGGAAAGGTCGTTACCTCCTCGTGAAAACGAGCTAGTTTTGCGGCGGCGATCACCTCATCCTGGGTGGCATCCTGACGGGCGAACCGGAGATTCTCCATGATCGTTCCGGCAAAGATGTGGGGCGACTGCGAAAGAACGGCCACATGGGATTCTATTTCCTCGATCGACCGGACCGGTTGGTCGCCAATCTTGATCGTGCCTTTGTTGGGCAAGTACAACCCCGACAGCAACCGCTGGAGAGTGGACTTTCCGCACCCGCTACGTCCTTGAACGGCGATCACCGATCCCGCAGGAATCGTGGCCGTCAGTTTGTTCAGAACGTGCTCATTCTGGCCGGGATAGATAAAGGAGACATCCTCGAACCGGATCTCCGGCGACCCGACTGGAACAGGCCTTTGCCGAACTACCGGTTCGTCCTTCACAAGATCCAGGTAGATACGAACGAGTTGGAGTCGCTCGATACCCTGGTCGATGATCCGGTGGAGGTGGCGGATCGGTTCCACGACCTTGTCATACAGCATCATCAACATGAGCACTCCACCAAGGCCGAGGTCGGAGTCTGCGCTCGTTGCGCTCATCACTGCGACGCCGAGGACCACGATGAAACCACCTCGATCAACGAGTGACTTCAGGAGATCAAATATGGCCATTGCGTTGTGATGGCCGAACTCCTTCGACGTTGCATCGTTCAGGTCTGCGGCGAGCCGACGGGACTGGTCGTGCTCGGCACGGAAGAGCTTCAGCTCTTCCAGCCCTCGGAAGGCTTCTGCGATTCGCTTGGCGATGGAGTGACGCAACTGTTCGAGTTGCAACCGAACGCCGGCTTGATTTCGGGCTTGAAGAATCGTGATGCCCGCGAGGAGCGGAACCACCACTAATGCCACGGCCCCGACACGCATATCCTTCGTAAAGATCAGCGTCATCGCCATGACGACGCCGACGACCGATGTGAACAGGTCGGCGAAGACAATGCGAAGCAACTCCGCCACGCCGCGGGCGCTGCGATCGAGCTTGGTCTGCATAACCGCCGTATGTTCTTCGGCCAAGCTGCTGACGGGGCGGGCGATCAGGCAGGCAAACGCTCGACCGAGGAGGCTGGCGGTAACGCGTGAGTTCGCCAGTTCGGCGCATACACGTTGCGCATACCGCGATAACTGCGAGCCCAGCATGAGGGCCGCGATGACGACCGCAGGCTGGATCAGACCGTCGAGCTGGTTGTTGCTCGCGATCAGACCATTGACGAGTCGTTCGAGCTTCACCGGTACTGCCTGCTCCATACCAGCGATGACCACGCCGACAATCCCCGCGAGGAAATACAGCGGAATTCCTGGCTTAACGTGCTTGAGCAGTTTTTGAGTATCTCTTGAACTCATTTCTGCGCACTCCTCAAGACAACCGACTCGGCTGTGGCAGGCTTGCTCTTTGCTTCGAGGGCGTTCATCCCCATATAGCTGAGAACCATTAGAATTGAAAAGGGAATGCCGAACTTGGCGTAGCTTCGGAAGCTAAACTGCCGACAGCCGTTCTGCTCCGCGACCAAGCACAAGACGGGACCCGCAGAAGCGGAGCTTGCGAGGACGCTACTGCCAGCGCAGATTCCGCCGGCAAGCTGCCAAGCCGACAGCATCGTGCCTTCGGATGCCGCGTGCACGGCAGGCGCGAGGGTGGCCGCGGCTCCGTCGGCGCTGATAGCCGCGGTAAGCAAATAGGCGATCCCTTCAATGGCTCCAACACCGTGATGATCGCGAACCGACTGGACGATTCCGGACACCAACGGGGTGGCTTCGGCGCTGCCTGCGACTACAAAAATCGAGAGAATGACGAGTGTCGGCTCGAGCCCGAGGGCGAGCAGGGCATCAACCCGCTTCTCGTTGGGAGTAAAAATGACGAGCGGCAGCAGGATGATTGCCGCGACCTGCAGACCCCCGACCGGGAAGAATTGGCAGACGACAAAGACGGCCAACGCGACGGCGCCGATAGTGCCCTGCCCCCTATCATAAACAGCCAGGGTTTTCCGGTCGAGCAGTTCATTTTGGATTCGGATTCGCGAAAGAGCCTCTTGCACTTTCGGAATGCCGATACGGCTTGACCGAACCGTAAGCCATGATGCGATGACCGCTAGAACGATCATGATGACGAGGTTCCTGGGCAGCATAGAGGCCGAAAACGTCGCGGGGGTAAAGCCCCACAACTGACGTTGCAGGATCGCCGGGGTATCGCCAAAGGCGCTGCTGGCGCCCCCGAGGTTTGAGCTGACGAGCATCGCGGCCAACAGGGGGACAGGGTTCATG
>JAEYWW010000172.1 GCA_023428805.1 Armatimonadota bacterium
GTGTCTTTTCGATCAGCTCCTTTGTGTCATGCGCCCTTGATAAGCCGTCGAGAAAATCGACGACGAGCTCCGATGTAACCAACCCCATCCCGGTACGCTAGATTACTGAAATTCGACAATAACTTGCTTACTTATTTTCAACCATGATTCGGATCGACAGCCACCAGCATTTTTGGGAGTACGACGCGGAGGAGTTCTCCTGGATCGACGACGAGATGCGCGCGATCCGACGCAGCTTCAACCCACCCGACTTGGAGCCCTATCTGGCGGTGGAAAGCATCCGGGGATCGGTTGCGGTGCAGGCGCGGCAGACGGAGGAAGAGAACGAATACCTGCTCGGGCTGCACGATGCGCACACGAGCGTCTTGGGCATCGTCGGCTGGGTGGATCTGCAGTCGGAGTCGTGCCGCGAGGACCTGGAGTTTTGGAGCCATCGCCGGGGGTTTGCGGGTGTGCGGCACATCATGCAGGGCGAGCCTGACCCGGAATTCATGGCGCGTCCGGCATTCCGCGCGGGCATCGCCGCCTTGGCCGAATTCGATCTGTCGTATGACATTCTCATCTATGCGCATCAGATCGGCCAGGCTGTCGGCCTCGCGCAGGCGTTTCCCAATCAGCGCTTCGTCCTCGATCATCTCGCCAAGCCGCCGTTGAAGTCAGGAGAGTTGGAGGCGTGGCGAACGGGGATTGCAGAACTGAGCCAATGCGAGAATGTCTGCGCCAAGGTGAGCGGTCTGGCGTTCGAGGCGGATTGGGGGCATTGGAACACGGACACGCTGCGGCCGGTCGTCGATCATGCGCTGGATTGCTTTGGAGCGGGCCGACTGATGCTCGGCTCGGACTGGCCCGTCTGCCTGCCCGCGGGTTCGTATGCGAGGATTTGGGATTCTCTCGAAGAGTGCTTCGCCACCCTTTCTGACGAGGAGAAGGCAGGGGTTTTTGGCCGGAACGCGATCGACTTCTACAAGCTCAAAATCGAATCCGGCGACAATCCGCCTGACTGAGACGATCTCATGCAGGCTTCGGCGAGCCGCATCGTTTTGAGGGCGTCGTTGATCTCGGTCTGGGGGGTTGCGGCCGGGTCATCCGCCCAAGTTTGCGCCTCGGCCATCGGCCCGCGAAAGGCGTAGGGAATCCAGTTGCCAGCGAGCGGGACGCGCCGCCAATCGGGGGTCGAGATTTCCAGCCAATCCTCCGCGCCATGCGGATAGTCGATGTTGAGCCCCATCTGCAGCACCAGGGCCGCCCGCGTGCCTTCGATCTTCACCGTGCTGCGCTGATGACGCGGCCCGTAGGTGTGCGCGTGGTAGGTGTTGATGACCGCCCGGATCTGTCCGCGGCTGAAGATGGCGGTTGTGCGGCAAGTCGTGATCTCAGGGGCGCTGGGATGCGGCATGGATCGGCACCAGACGCCCTCCGGCTCCCCCATCAGCGCGCGGACCAGATCAATGTAGTGGATTGAGTGATACACGATCTCCATCCCGGGCACGCCGATCAAGAACGGCCACTGCTCCCAGGGCATATGGACGTTGACGTTCACCTCAATGTCCAGAATCTCACCTGCTTCTCCCGCCGCGATCAATCGACGTGCCTCGACTACCGATGGAGCGTGGCGGAGTTGGAAGTTCAGCAGAGCATTCAACCCGCGCTCTCGAATCTGCCGATGCAGGGCGCAGGCATCTGCCCACGTCTCCCCGAACGGTTTCTGGAGCAGCACCGTCGCCCCTTGCGGCAGGACCGCGAGGACGTCGGGGAATGCCTTTGCGGGCGTCGCAATATCGAAAATACCTCCCCCGGCGGCAGCTTCCTCCAGGCTTTCAAAAACCTTTTCAATCCCGAACTCTGAGGCGAGAGCCTGCGCGGTTTCAAGGTTGCGGTCGTAGATTCCCGCCACCGTCCAACCCGCGTCGCGGTAGGCGGGCAGATGCGCGTGGCGGACAATGGCTCCCGCGCCGATGATCGTGATCGGACGGCTCATCAGGGCTTGGTGACGGGGCGTCCGTCCACCGTTCCCCAAGGGCGATCAGCGGGCGGCTGCAGCATTTCGAGGGTGATGTCGTCGGGGTCGAGGAAGTAGACCGTAAACCCGCCCTTGTTGACTCCCCCCTCAATCGCGACCGGGGCTGGAGCCTTGAACCGGACGCCCGCCGCCGACAGCCGAGCGTAGTCCGCGTGAATATCATCGGTCACGAAGGCCAGGTGGGGGGCGCCCGGGCGATTGGTGCTGACGTCGGTCTTCTCCCCGCGAGGGTGGACGTATTCGACCAGTTCCAAATGGTGGTTGGAGGGGCCGACGAAGGCTCCCGGAACCCGCAGCATCGCCACCTTGAGATGCGCGTCGGGATAGCCCACGAGCTTTGAGGTGTATTCGTTGTGCTGAATCTGCTGGGTCATGATTTCGAGCCCGAGCAGGCCGCAATAGAATTCGAGCGATTTCTCCATGTCGGAGACGGTGAAGCTGGCGTGCCAGATGCCATTGAATGCCATTCGATTTACCTCATGAGAAAGCCGCCGCAGACATTGATTGTCTGGCCGGTAATGAAACTGGATTGGTCGGATGCCAGGAACCAAACCGCGCTGGCAACCTCTTCGGCAGTTCCGATGCGGCGGAGCGGAGTGGATTCGACCACGGGCCGCAGAGTCTCTTCGGGTTCGACCTGTCGGATTTCGCCCCGCTGGCGGGCGATGGATTGGGTGAGAGGGGTGTCGATGACACCCGGAGCCACCGCGTTCACCCGGATTCCGTAGGGGCCGTAGATCAGCGCGGCGGAGCGGGTCATGCTGACCACCGCCGCCTTCGATGCGCCGTAATCCACCTGTTCCAATTTGGGCAGGAAGCCCGACACGGACGCCAGGTTGACAATGCTTCCACCCTCCGACTCCTTCATCCGTTCCGCGACTGCGCGCATCAGGAAAAATGCGCCCTCAACGTTGACCTGAAAAGTCTTCGCCCAACCCTCGGGGGCGATGCTGCCGATGGCCTGCGTCACGCAGATTCCGGCGTTGTTCACCAGCACTGAAATCGGCTCGCCAATCCGGTCGAGAACCTCCTCCACGCGATCTGAGTGAGCCATGTCGAATCCGATGGCGGCCCCGCCAATCTCCTGTGTGATCGCCTGGGCCGCCACTTCATCGCGATCGAGGCAGACGACGAGCATGTCTTCGTCGGCCAGCTTCCGGCAGATCGCGGCCCCAATCCCGCTCCCGCCCCCGGTGACCAGAGCGACCTTCAAGCAAGGACCTCGTGGACCCGGGCGATGATTTTTTCGGGGCTTGGCAGAACCTGGTCTTCGAGTGGTTTGGCGAAGGGGACGGGCACATCCGCCGCGCACACACGCAGGATCGGCGCGTCCAGTTCATCAAACGCCGCCTCCTGCACCTGAGCGATCAGGTCGGCGGCAACCCCGCAGCGGGCATGGCTTTCGTGGACGAAGACCGCGCGGTGGGTTTTGGCCAGTGAATCGGTCACGCTCTTCAGATCCAGCGGATTCAGCGTGCAGAGATCGATCACTTCCGCTTCGATGCCGTCTGCCGCGAGCTGCTCGGCGGCTTGGAGGCAAAGATGGACGGAATAGGAATAAGACACAAGCGTCACCTTGTCACCTGCGCGGACAATTTTTGCCCGCCCCAGCGGAAGCGCCTGGTCGTTCGATTCGCCAGCAACACCATAGAGCTGTTTGTGCTCGATGAAGAGCACGGGGGAATCATCCTGAATCGCCGCAATCATGAGCCCTTGCGCATCGCCCGGCGTGCTCGGGGTCACGACTTTGAGGCCAGGAATGTGGAGGAAAAGCGCCTCCAGCATCTGCGAGTGCTGCGCCGCCGCTCCTTTGTATCCTCCCCCTTGGGTGCGGATGACGAGGGGAAGTTTGACCGTGCCGCCCGACATCGCCATTGTTTTGGCGACCTGATTCAGAATCTGGTCCATCGCGACCAGCGAGAAGTCGAAGAACATCAGCTCGATGACCGGGCGGAGCCCGCGCAGCGCAGCCCCCAGGCCCATGCCGATGAAGGCGGCTTCGGAGATCGGAGTGTCGAGCACACGCTCGGGGCCGAACTCATCCAGCATCCCTTGGGTGACGCGGAACATGCCTCCGTGGTGCGCGACATCTTCGCCGAAGAGGATCACGCGGGGGTCGCGCCTCATTTCCTGCGAGATGGCGTCCTTGACGGCCTGCGCGTAGGTGATCTCCGCCATCAGCCCGCCACCTCAGCGAACAGGTCGGCCATCGTCGGTTCGGGGCTCCTGCGGGCGAATTCTTCAGCTTTTGCCACGGCTTCGGCACCTTCTCGGGCAGCTTTTTCGATGTCCTTTTTCTTGATTCCCAGTTCGGACAGCTTCGCCTCGAAACGGTTGATCGGAGACTTGGCCCGCCAGGCATCCACCTCCTCACGACTGCGGTAGGTGTAGCCGGGGTCGAGCTGATAGTGGCCGCAAGTGCGATAGGTCATCGCCTCGATGAACACTGGTCCTTTGCCTTTGCGACAGGCTTCGGCGGCCTCCTTGACAGTCTCGTAAACTTCCAAAACGTCGTTGCCGTCAATCCTTTTGGCGGTCATGCCATAGGCGGCGGCTCGTTTGTATTGCTCCTCGGCGCGGGTGCTGCGGTCGAGCGGCGTCATCTCGGCGTAGAGGTTGTTCTCGCAGAGGAAGATGACGGGCAGCTTCCAGAGCGCGGCGAGGTTCAGGCTTTCCGGCACGACTCCCTGATTCATTGCTCCATCGCCAAATACGGTCATCGAAACGCTGCCATCCTTCAGAGTTTTTGCGGCCAATGCAGACCCGAGGACCGTGGGCACACCCCCGCCGACGATGCCGTTCGCGCCGAGAACCCCATGCTCCTGATCGAAGATGTGCATCTTGCCGCCTCGCCCCCTGCAATAGCCATCCTCGCGGCCAAGAATCTCGGCGAGGATGCGGCCCAAGTCGCCGCCCTTCGCGAGAATGTAGCCATGCCCGCGATAGGTGACCGTGATGGCATCGTTCTTATCGAGTGCGGCGCAGGCCCCGGCGGGCAACGCTTCCTGCCCGGTCGCCAAGTGGAGGCTTCCCCGAAGAACGCCCTCTTGAGAAAGAGCCAAAAGCCGCTCTTCAAACGCCTCCATCAGCTTCATCTGCCGATAGAGCCCGAGCAGAAAATCAGGGGAGTAGGCCATCGATAGCGCGAGAATACCGGACGAGGTTGAAAGGTGTCACCGAGGGACCGCAAGACTGAGCAGGAGCGACCCGACGAGAAGCACAACCCACATCGCAAGCGCGGCGACGACGGGCTTCCAGCCTGCTTCCTTGAGGTCGCGCACACCTGTCTGCAAACCAACCCCCGCCATGCCTGTCGCCATCAGGAAGGTGACCAGAAGCTGGATTTGCTTGAGAAAATCGTCGGTCAAACCGAGCTCTTTGGAATAGGTGCGGACGCCCGCGAGAATCACAAAGGCAACCAGGAACCAGGGCACCAGGGGCGTTTTGGCGTCGCCCGTTCCCTCGCCCTTCTTCCGCAGCCACCAGCCGAGCCCGAAGACGATGGGAGCGAGAAGCAGGATTCGCGCCAACTTGACCACCGTCGCCATGCCCTCCATGTCAAACGGGGTTTCCAAGCGATAACCTGAGGCCGCCGCCACGACCTGCGCGGTTTCGTGCAGGGACGCGCCCGCCCAAAGCGCATAGGGAAAGGCGTCCAAGTGCAGGGCCGAGGCGATGAAGGGGTAGCTGAAGATGCCCACCGTGCCCCAAAGAGTGATCAGGCCGAGGCTCACCGCAGAATCCTTGCCTTCGGACTGGACGACCGTATCCGCCGCCACGATGGCCGACGCGCCGCAGACGCTGGTGCCGACCCCGAGCAGGATCGCGAGCTTCTCACCCAGCCCGAAAAGCTTCCCGATGCCAATCGCCGCCACCAG
>JAEYWW010000249.1 GCA_023428805.1 Armatimonadota bacterium
GTGGTGGCCTGCTCGCCCATCAAAAGCGATGCGGAAGTCACAGTCGCCTTTCCGGGCGCGGTGGGCGTCAAAAAGCTCGTGCAGAGCCTCGCCAAATTGGAGGCCGTGTGAAGGCCGGCTGGCTAACCGCCGCAAGCCTCTTCGTCTTGGCCGGGTGTTCCAATACCGACCACCGGTATATGCCTTTGTCCAAGGACAGCCAATGGACTTATACGGTTCAGCTTGGATTCCGGAGCACAGTTGCGGAGGTCAAAACCGCAAACCGGATTCCTGTTGGCGGCGGCGAAGGATGGAGATTGAACGGCTCCCAGGGTTCGACTTCCCTTGCTTGGACCGGGTCCCGGCTGGTTGCATCGGAATTGTCCTCAACTCGCTATGAACCCCCTTTGACTCTCCTGGACACATCCCTCCGCAAGGATGGGCAAAGACAGTGGGACGGGACAATGACAACGGCGGGAAAGTCTGTCGAAGCCGAAATCATCCTCACCCAGTCTTACGAAAAACGGCGCGTGGGCGGACAGGATTGGAACACGATCAGGGCCAGGCACGAAGTCAGCTTTGAAGGCAAGCAGATGGAGATCATCACCTGGTTTGCCCCGAATATCGGCATTCTGCGTCAGGAGCAGCGCTTGGACGGGAAGCTGACGCACAGCCTGGAATGGCTGAGCGGCCCTTGAGCCGCCCTCAGAACGCCATGCCTTCGTAATCGCGAATCAATCCGATCACCTTTCCGATCACCCGCGCGTTGGCCGCAGGAACAATAATCGGCTCAAAGTCGGGATTGCTGGGGATCAGCCGGATGTTTGGACCATCGAAATGGATGCGCTTCACCGTCGCCTCATCCTCGACCTGCACCGCGACAAGATCATTGTGATTGGCGGTGAGTTGGGGCTTGATGATGACCAGGTCACGCGGCTTGATGCCATCTCCGGACATTGAATCGCCTTTGACGCGCATCAGGAAGGCGTCGCGGACATTCTTCACCATGTCGGAGGGCACGGCGACCATGTCTTCGACAGTTTCCTCAGAAAAGATCGGTTCGCCCGCGGCGATCTGGCCCAGAAGGGGCAGCATTGTCGCGCGGATGGCGGGCTGATAGGAAGGGTGCACGACCTTGATGGAGCGCGGGGTGTTGCTCCGTTCGATGTAGCCTTTCTTAGCCAGAGCGTCCAGATGGACGGTCACGCCGCGAAGCGAACCGATGTCAAATTTCTGCCCAATCTCACGAATGGACGGTGGATAACCTTCTTCTTGAATGTACTCAAGCACGTACTCAAGAATCGCTTCCTGTCTGGATGTCAAACCTTTTGCCATGGCCGCTGTGGACAAAGTATAACATATCTTTGTCTACTAAGCAAGACGGGGGAACCAGGGCAGGGGATTCTTTCGGTGCTAAAATTTGTTCTTATTCCGAGGTTCAACTGAGTGTCTATTGTCACGATCCGAACGATGCTGTACGAAAAGAAGGGCTGCCAAGCCATTGCGGTTGGCTTGATGGCGCTTGTTGCGGTCGGCTTTCTTCTGCCGTCCATGTGCAACCGAAACGCCGCTGAGCTGCAGCAGCAGGGCGGAGCGATCGTCCAGGTCAACGGGAAAAATGTGACCGAGAGTGACATGCGGGCCGTCGAGGAGCAGATGAACCAGCAGATGCCCGCGGATTCGGGCGATCCTCGGCAGAGAGTTCAGCGGCTTGCAATGGTGACAAACCAGCTCGTGCGGAGGGCGGCCCTGCAGAGCATCGCTGACCGGGAGAATGTCAAGCCGACCGAAGAGATGGTCAGAAGCGGCATTGCCTCGGAAATTGATTCGCAGCTCATGATGATGAGGCTTCAGATGCAATTCTCCCAGCAGCTGAAGCAGGATGCGACGGACGCAGAATTTGACGAAGCCCTCAAAAAGCAAGCGGGCATGACTTCGGCGGAATACAAGAAGCGCGTCGAGGATGAGCTGAATGCGACCTTCAGCGACCCCGCCAAGAAGCAGGCGCTGCTGACTGACTATCTTGGTCAGGCGCTCACCGACCACTACGCCAAGAAGTATCCCGCGACCGAAGCTGAATTCAAGAAATCCACCGAGACGCTTGTTCTCAACAGATTGGCCATCTCCGACGACAAGCTTTCCGAGGATCAGCGCAACGCCAAAGCCGAGGAGGCCCGCAAGGAACTCGCCTCGGGCAAGCCATTTGGAGATGTTTACAAGAAGTATGTGGGCAAATCTTCTCCCGCTCCTACAGAACTCGCCGTTTCCAGCTTGGAATCCCAGGAGAATCTGAAGCCTCTCCTCGATCTCAAAGACAAGGAGGTCAGCGGAGTGATTTCTGAATTCGGCAACCCCATCATCTACCAATTGGTGACACGCAAGGAAGTTCTGCCGCCCGATTTTGAGAAGAACAAACAGAAGGAGCTTGAGAATTTCTCCAAGGTTCAGGGAAGCAAGAAGCTGGATGACGACATCAAGGCGATCACCAACGACTCGACCAAGCTCAATTGGAAGCTGCCCGCGTTCAAGCTGTTCTATCAGTACGCGCAGGCTCTGACCGAGCCGGCAACAAAGGCGGGAGATTTCATGGCGATCGCCGACGAGGCGGGCAAGCTGCGCTTGGACCCGAAAGCCGCCAACGGCAGCGACTTGAGCCTTCTCGAATATGTGGCCTTTGAAGATGCCTTCGAGCGATCAAGCGCCTCCGAGAAAATTGCGCTGAAGGAGCGCAAGGCTGCCCTGATGTCGGAAGCTCTCAGCATCCAGGACAACGCTCAACTCCGCGCCCAGCTCGCTGATCTGCAGCACGAGCTCAAGCTGTATGACGATGCCGCCGGAAGCCTTTCCAAGGCGATTGAGAACACGATCACTTATGATGCGGCGGCGGAAACCTTCGTCAAGGGCTTGGAGCAGCGCGCACTGGCATGGGAGAAGGACAAAACCTTCACCTCAGATCACGTGAACCTTGTCAAGGATGCCCTCCAAATTTGGCGCTCCGGCAAGTCGCAGTGGGAGAAGGATCAGGCTGAGCTGAAGGCGATGGAAGAAGAGGCCAGGAAGGAAGCCGCCAAAGAGCAGGCGCGTCTTGAGGCTGAATCCAAGAAGCAGGGCGAGGAACTGGACAAGCAGGAGAAGGCGGGCACGACTGGCGCTCCGGCAACCACGGGATCAAGCAAGCCCTCAGGACAATGAGCCTCACCCTGGTCGCCACTCCCATCGGAAATCTGGGCGACCTGTCGCCGCGAGCCGCGGCAGCGCGAGAGG
>JAEYWW010000330.1 GCA_023428805.1 Armatimonadota bacterium
CTCTATGGAGTGCGGGCAGATATGACCGCTTTCAATTCCGCCGGAGGCGGTCACTTGCTCTTCGATCAAGAGCAGCGAGGGCGGCTCCGCCGCAAAGGAAAGCGGCGATGACTCGCCGCACTCCAAACCTTCGCGCAAGCAGGCGCGGTGGTGCACCGCTCCCGAGGTGCAAACCTCCCCAGACCGCTCCGCTTCAGCGGGGCCATCGGATTCCCGCGCTGTCTGATGGTTGTTCCGAAGAAGATGCGAAAGCGCTCCCCCTACATCCCTCGCGTTCTTCCCGCAGCCATTCCTAAAGAAGCAAAAAAGCCTTTTATCGTGACACGGGTCAAGGACTCGTTTGATAAATCAATCAAGTCTTTGATTCGTCAAAAATACAATTTCTATCGACATGAAAGCCTCAAAGGCGTTCACTTTGATTGAACTGCTCCTTGTCATCGCGATCATCTCCATCCTCGCGGCAATCCTGTTTCCGGTCTTCGCTCAGGCGAAGATTGCCGCCAAGAAAACTCACGCCATCAAGAACGTCAAACAGATCGTCACCGCCTCGATGCTCTATTCGGCCGACTATGACGACTACACCATCCGCGCAAACTCCTTTCCAGGCAACCGATACCCCGACCGGCTGGAGAGATATCTGAAGAACTGGCAGGTTCTGCTCTCTCCGATCAAAACCTACGATCCGCAGGGCTTCCGCGACCCTTCCAATGCCTTCGTCTATGACTACGCGAGGCGTGTCTGGCCGGAATATGGCTACAACAATCGCTTCCTCGCAGACGATCCTCCCTGCCCCGCCCCCGGCAGTCCCGCCCCTCTCTGCACCGATGCGACCGGACGCGGAAAGTCGCAGTCCATGATCACAAGCCAGGCGGAGACGGTCATCTTCGTGTCCAGCACGTTCGGATATCCAAGCCCCAACGCCCCATCCACTCCGATGCTCGGCTCCTGGCGGGTCGATCCCCCGGGTTGGTGGCGCGCGGTGGATGGCCCGCCGGAAACGAATCCCGCCTACTACGGAATGAGCTGGCCCCGATATGGCGGACGCTTCGCCGTCGTCTTCGTTGACGGTCATGCCAAAGCCCTGAGCCCAGGTCAACTGAGCGACGCCTCCATCTGGGATCTGGACTGATGCCGCTGGAGATGAAATGGTGGCATTGGGTTGTGGCTGGCGCAAGCTGCGCCGCAATCCTCGCCTTCCTCTGGTTCAACTTTGGACGCGAGATGGAAGTTCTGCCACGCGTCGATCCGCAAGTCGGCATCCAGACTCCCGGATTCGTGACCGAAGAAGAGCAGCGGGAGGCGGAGATGATGCAGGAGCTGATCAGACGCAAGAATGATCCTCATTCCGAGAACCCTCACCCCTGAGGAGACTCTCTCTCTCCCGCCGATGAACAAAACTCCCCTCTCGGTTCGAGAGGGGAGTTTATATTCAGCCCAGCTTCTCGCGAACCCGCTTGAACGCCGCCAACGCTTCGCGCAAATCCTCTTCCGTGTGCGCCGCGCTCGGCATCGTGCGGAGGCGGGCTTTGCCGAGGCCGACGGTGGGATAGACGATCGCGAGCGCATAGACTCCCTCGTCCCAGAGCATCTTCTCCATCAGTTGAGCTTTGCCTTCGTCGCCGACATAGACCGGGGTGATCGGGGTCTCGCTGCCCATCGTGTCAAAGCCGGCTTCCGCGAGCATCCCCTTCCAAAGCCTGGTGTTCTCCCAGAGGCGGCGCATCGGCTCGGGATCGTTTTCCATCACGTCCAGCGCGGCGATGAGCGCGGCGGCGACCATCGGCGGGTGAGCCGTGGAGAAGAGATAGGGACGCCCGCGATTGATCAGCCAATCTTTGAGCAGCGCCGATCCCGCGATGTATCCGCCGACGACGCCGAGCGCTTTGGAGAGAGTGCCGAGCTGAATGTCCACCCGGCCATAAAGGTCGAAGTGCGACGTCGTTCCCGCGCCGTTCTTGCCAAGAACTCCGCTGGCGTGGGCGTCATCCACCATCACAAAGGCGTCGTATCGCTCAGCGAGTTCGACGATCTGCGGGAGCGGGGCGATGTCGCCGTCCATGCTGAAGACGCCGTCCGTGATGATCATGCGCTTCTCGAAGTGCTGCGCCCGCTTCAAGCAGTCTTCGAGGTGATCCATGTTCTTGTGGTCGTAGACCCAGCCCTCGCTCTTCTTGTATGCGGCAGGCGAGAGACGGACGCCGTCAATGATGCTCGCGTGGTTCAACTCGTCGCTGATGACCACGTCCTTGTTGGTGAGAACGGCGGGGATGCAGCCGCTGTTGGCGGTGAATCCGCCGGTGAAGACGAGCACGGCTTCGGTGTGCTTGAAGCTGGCGAGGCGGTTTTCGAGTTCTTCGTGGACCCCCATCGTTCCGCCGATCCACCTCACCGCACCCGCGCCAACGCCCCATTTTTCGATGGATTCGAGGGCCGCTTGCTTGACTTTGGGATGATTGGCGAGGCCGAGGTAGTTGTTGCTGGAGAGGTTGATGACCTGCTTCCCGTTCATCCTCACCCGCCCGCCCGCCGGGGATTCGAGAATCTTGGGCACCTTGTAGAGGTTCTTGTCCTTGAGTTCCGAAATCTGTTCTCCCAGCCAGTTCTGCAAGCGCGTGTTCATCGTACGGATAATTTTAGCTTGAGTGATGATCTGCCAGCGCCCCTGTCCCGGCTGGGAGTCAGCTCGCCAGGCTGGCTGTGCTGACTGAAATCAGCACAGCTGCAGGATTGGCGCAAGTTGGCGGCGTGGAAATCTATGGCAGGTGCAGGAGACCCTGGATGCCGAGGTCTCGGGCCAGTTCGAGAGTGGCGGACATTGCCTTGAATGCGACGAAAACAAAAATGCCAGTCGCCACCGGCCAGAGGACGAGACGCATTCTCTTATCCAGCACGATGAAAAGCAGAATGGAGA
>JAEYWW010000355.1 GCA_023428805.1 Armatimonadota bacterium
CCGCCGCACTCTACGGCACGGCGGCGGTGCTCGCATTCATCGCGCAGCGGCGCGAAATGTGGCCGAACAACGCCGCGATGGTCTGGGCGGCGGCGGATGCGGGAGTCCTCAGCGCGTTCTTGTTCCGAACCGGATACCTCGGCAATGTCGGTTTTCTCAGCCTGCTTCCCGTCTTCTGGGCAAGGCAGAAGCATCGCGCGCCCGTCTGGACTTCCATCGGAGCCGCCATCGCAGTCGCCGGAGTCGCGGCGTGGATGCTGGCGAAAGTTCCGCCCACCGATGTGCTGCTCCAAGCGGCATGTGTTCTCGCGCTCGGCATGATTCCGGTGATGCAGAAACCCACCGGTTCAGAAATTCTCCTCGCGGACCTCATCATTGAGCCGGAGAGACAGGAATTCGAACTCGAACTTGCCGCGCCGATCATTGATCACGAAGATTCCGAAACCCGAATCGCCTTCAAAGAACTCCAATCCCGCTACAACGAAATCGAGCTCCGATCCCGACGCGACCGGCTCTCATCCCGCCTGCTCCGAACTTACTTGGAATCCGTGGACGCCCCCTATTCCGCGCTCACCAATTCGCTCATGGATGAGGTTGGCGCGGAAGGTCTGACGCTCTATGCTCTGCCGCCGACCACCAGCAGACTGGTCGTCCAGAGCGTGTCGGGCCGTGTGCCGGAGAAGGTCAAAACCGAAGCCTTCGATGCCCCAGCCCACATGAGCGAAGGCCAGCTCAAGCACAAGCTCCACAAGCTCACCCATGCCCTGCGCGAACCGAATTCGATGCTGACCAACGGCAGCGTTGTTCTGAAATACAAAGGCCGGGTGGTTGGACTTCTGAGCCTTTTCCACTCAAATTCCCGCGACCTGGATCGCTGCATCGAGAAGGCGGAGCTGGCCGCCGAAGCAATGGGCAGCCTGCTGGTTCTCCACATGGAGCGGCAGAGCCTGCGCCGCCAAATGAAGCGGCTGGAGTTGATGCACGCTGCGGCGGCTGTCGGAGATGGCGCGGACAATCTTGCCGCCCTCGCCGATCGCATGGTCCGCGAACTCTGGCCCGCGCTTGATCTCGACCATCTCAGCATCCACCTGATCGAAGATGGCGAAGCATTCGCTTTGGCCAAAGATGGCGCGGTCGTTGATCCGCTCGCCGCGCTCTCCTTTGGATTCGGCCCTGGGTTGGGCGGCTGGCTGCGCAGCGGCGCGCCCGAACTCGCCCTTTTCGACGCTCGTTCCGATATGCGCCTGGAGCGCGAGGAAGCGATCCGGCTGCGTCTGGGCAGCATCGTCATCGAGCCTCTCGGACCTGCGGGATCGCCCGTCGGTTATCTCTGCGCGACCACCCACCGCGTCCATGCCATCGGCGAGGACGAGTTGGAGGCGATCCGTGGAATCTCCGCCGACCTGGGCCGCGCAATGACGCGCCTGGTTCAGCCGACCGAACGCACCGAAGGCATCGCCACCGCAACCGAGTTCCGCCAGGCTGTCGCCGACGCTGATTTCGGCTCCATCATCCAGATTGAACCGCTCCGCATGGAGGAGATGAAGGCCAACGCTGAGCCCGCCGCCATCGAAGCCGCTCTCCGCGCTTTCGCAATCCGCATCAAGAACACTCTGCCCTCCGGCGGCATGGTCTGCCGACGCGAAACGGGGGCATTTGCGATCCTGCTGCGCGGATGGGCAGAGAGCGAAGCCAACCGATGGGCGAACGAATGTGTCGCCTCTGCCAGCTTCATCGCCGTGCCAACCCGGGATGGGTCGCGCAAGATTCCGCTCGCCGTCCGCGCCCGCGCGGCGGCGCTTCCGAACAAAACCTCCGCTCCCAACGAGCAGGTGAAAGCATGAACAACAACACGGACGCCATCGCCATCTGGAGGGCTCGCGTTCAGGAAAGGCCGGAAAGCGTGGCTGCCCTGACGGTGCTCTTCCGCGCCGAATATGAATCGGGCCTCGCCGCCTGCGCCGAGCGCACCGCCCGCCGCATCTGCGAGCTTCGCCCGGAAAATGCCGACTGGCACTGCACCCACGGCATCGTTCTTTTGAGCTTGGGGCGCATCGAGGACTCCCTTGAATCCCTCCGGCGTGCCCACGCGCTCTGCAAAGACGAGAGCTTGGCGGATTTGATCGCCAAAACAGAGTCGCTGGCGAACGAGGTGAAGGAAGTTAAAAAGTCCGTCCCCGCCTACGCCATCGTCACTCCGCTCGAAGTCGGGTTGCTGGAATCGGTGTAGTATAAGAAAAGTATAAGAATGCATTCAAGGATTGACCCCGGGGGGGGGGGGGGTTGCCGATAAATCATGTTGATTTTGTTTTTGACAGCAACCACGCTTTACGCGATGATTCCCGAAACATACACTCTCCTCAGGGAGAAGCCATGGGTGGCTTACAATATTGAAGCTGCCCTTGAAGTCGGCAACTACAATTCCGGGAGCACATATACTTGGTCTCCCAGCCAAGGCAGCATCATTCTCTATCAACGAGTCCTTGGTTCCGACGAACCTTGCCCTTGGGCCACGTATCTTGATCCCAAGGTGGACAATTACCAAATCCAGCCATTCGATTCATCCAAATCTTGCGTTCTTCCCAACGATCACACACCTGTCCATGTGGTCAACTATACAAATGATCGGGCAGAACAAGAGTTCGTGGGTGACACATCCGGGTTGCATTTTAAGAGGACACGCAACATGGATATTTTTGTTTCCAAGTATTCTTATGCAGTGCCAGGTTTCGCCAACCCTTGGTCTTGGCCAAAATTCCTGCCATGATTGCACTGACTCTTGTTTCGTTGATCAGCGTTTCTACTGAGTCCGAACCTCAGGGTATGATCCCCGAATCGGCGAATGGCTTGGTCGTTGTCACTTCATCCAGATCACCAGATGCCGCTCGATTTGAAGGCCTTTCAGAACTTCCCAGTGAGCAAAGAAATGCGCTCAACAAGCTCATTGCAGAAAATCTTATCAGTGTTGAAGTAGCGGAGATGTCAAAAGGTGAGTACATTATCTACGATAGAAACATTCCACTAACGGCAGAAATACTTGACCAAATTGAGATGCTTGCGCTTATGAACGAGTTTCCTTTCGATAGAGGTGATGTAAGGCTCGGCGATTTGAATCCCAAGTTGCGATCTATCTGCGAAAAGTGGGTTCGAAGGATATTTCCAGACTGCAAGGATGAACCTTTGCCAGACAGCCTCGCGGTTAACTTTTCAATGTGGCCCAATTTTGAAACATATCAGAATGGAGTGTTGTATAGCAACCCATTCCGCAAGCCAAACACAAAAATTGGCACTGATGCTAGACCGTTGCCAAGGTATGCAGACTTCCGCGATGAGGAGAAACTCAATGCGCATGTACAAAGGCAAGCTGCGGAGAATGCGAGCCCAAAAGTGAAGAAGCCTTGGCAGTACCAATTCAGGGCAAGCGGAATGCCTGCTGAACGCAAGCAGCGCATGACCGAGCAGGCCATGAAGTGGACAGTTCTCCGGCTGGAAGAACTCCGCATGCAATTGGAGCGCGAGAAGGACTCAGCATATCGGCTTGCCCTCAAAAAGCTGGATGCCGATGGCAAGCTTCCCAAATTAGGGCAAACTCTTGAGGAAATTTATCCTGAGCAGGCAAAGCTTTACCGTGAACGCGCGGAGGCAAACTGGAAGGAGATGGGTTTTCCGTCACAAGAAGCTGCCATCGAAAGTGCGGAGAATCAAGCAAAGGCAAGAGTCGCTCATCTTATGTTTTTTGAAGTTGCTTACATCGATCGCGATGGCTCTCGGAGCCATTCAAGCGCACCGGCTGGACACATCCAACCCAAGTAGTCAAATAACAAGAAAGCCCTGCGGACCGAACCGCAGGGCGTTTTGCTGTTTGAAACTTCAGACTTTCTGAGTCTTGGAGACGACGGGCTGAACTTTGCCGACGACGTAGCCCTTCTTGGCAAGATCGGCTCGACCGTGGGCGGCGGAGCCTTCGCATCCGAAGAAGTGGTAGGTGCCGCTGGCCCAAACCTTGAAGTGCGCCGGGAGGCCGGGGGCGTTGCAGCATCCGTCCTCACCCTTCATGATCTTGTGATCGGCTTCGCTCTCGCAGCACTCCTTGGCGGCGGGCTTCGGCTGGGGAAGACCCTTGGAGGCGCAGCAAGCCTTGATCTCGCCATGCTTGACCGCGTCGTTGACCATCATGGCCTCGGCTTCCTTCCAGAACGCACGTTCGCGGGAGTCCGGGCAGGCGGCGGTCAGAGAGTCGCCAACCTGGCAGCAATCCTTCTCGACCTTGGGAGCGGCCTTCGGCTGGGGCTTGGCTTCCTTGACCTGGCAGCAATCCTTTGCCTGAGGGGCAACCTTCGGCTGCGGCTTGGCCTTCGCCTGACAGCAGTCTTCCGCCAAAGCGGCGCCCGCAAGGGACAACATCGCAACGATCGCAACAAGAATCTTCATTGAGTTCCTCTTAGTTTCTCCAATCTTACCGGAGCTTCAGCCCGCCAGTGATTTCAAATGCTGGGCCTCTTCGGTTCGTTCCCACGGGAAGGACGAATTTCCAAAATGACCATTCTTCGCCGTTGGCAGATACTTGGTCCGCCTCAGGTTCAGATGCTGGATGATCCCCGCCGGGGAAAGATCGTAGGTGTCGCGCACCGCCTTGACGATCTTGTCCAGATCAGCCTGCTCGGTTCCAAAGGTGTCCAGATTGATCGCGACGGGCTGGACGACTCCGATTGCGTAGGCCAGAGCCACCACGCAACGATCCGCCAAGCCAGCGGCGACGATGCACTTCGCCACGTGGCGGGCCATGTAGGCGGCGGAACGGTCCACCTTTGTGGGGTCCTTGCCGCTGAACGCGCCGCCGCCGTGGGGGCAGAGGCCGCCGTAGGTGTCCACGATGATCTTGCGTCCGGTCAGGCCCGTGTCGCCCGCCGGACCACCTTTGACGAATCGACCAGTCGGGTTGAAATGGGTGGTGATGTCGCCATTAATGTAGTTCTGGTAGTCCTGCAGAACCGGGTCCACGATGAACTTTTTGATGCGGGCCTGGATGTCCTCCTGAGTAAGGCTCGGCTCGTGCTGCTGGCTGACAACGATGGTGTCGATCCGCTTGGGAGTCAGGCCCTCATAGACCACGCTCACCTGCGATTTGGCGTCTGGCCGCAGACCGAGATCGGGCTGGGCCCGCCGGACTTCGGCAGATTTCCGCGTGATCGCGTGGGCGATGGAGATCGGGAGCGGCATCAGTTCGCTCGTCTCGCGGCTCGCGAGTCCGAACATCATGCCCTGGTCGCCCGCGCCTCCGGTGTCGACGCCCATCGCGATGTCGGGCGACTGGCCCTGGATCGTGACGAGCACGCCGCAGTTCTCTCCGTCGTAGCCGACTTCGGAATCGGTGTAGCCGACGTTCTTGATCGTCTCGCGGACGACGCGCTGAACGTCGACATAGGCGTCGGTGGTGACTTCGCCGGAAATCACGGCGACGCCGTGGGCGAGCAGGGTCTCGACCGCGACCCGGGCGTTTTCGTCCTGGTCAAGGAAGCTGTCGAGAAGGGCGTCGGAAATCTGGTCGGCAAGCTTGTCGGGATGCCCTTCGCTCACGCTCTCGGACGTGTGAATCTGATAGGCGGCCATCGTGGATCGAAGGGGACGGTACCCCCGCGCAAGGTTAAGGGTGGGGGACTAGGATGGCACTTTGGACAAGCAATGTCTGGAATCAAGGGCATCCCAAGTGTTGTGCAATGCCTTCGCGGCTATGCGCTCACCGCAGAATTCACAGATCGACTCATGATCAAACTCCAAGATCATTCCGTCGAAAATGGAGCAGTCGCCTGACTCTCCACGGGGATTGCATGCATTCGAGTGAGGCACAAAGTATCGGAGTCAAGATGAGTCTGGAGGACATCTCGCCAAAGCTTGCCGATGCCATCCAAATCTGCAATGTTGAAGCCTTCCTTGTCCGTCCAAATTGAGATGTTCATTTCCACGTTTGCCCGAGGCTCCGAGACAGCTTTTATTGCGCTCCAAGCCACAAACTTTTTCTTCAATCCCCACCACATTGTTCGGTGAATACCGCTCTCGCTAAACGATGTCTGTGGAGAAGCATAGGCAATGATGAGGCCGACGACAACTCCCACGAGCGCGGTGATTAAAACCTGATCCCAAGTCTTTCTGCCTTGAATCAAGCCAAGCAGACTCGCGCAAGACATTCCTGCTGATGATGCAAGGACCAGAGGCACTTTTGTGCTCTTGATCTGAAGGTTCTCCAGAGAGGCTTTGACTTGGGGGCCGACCCTCAAATCCAGGTGAAGATGCTCAGCAACCCGAAAGAGCCACATGTCTGCTCCCGAATGGAGA
>JAEYWW010000356.1 GCA_023428805.1 Armatimonadota bacterium
TCGCAGCTCAATGCCTTCCGCATCCAACTGCGCGCGGATTTCGTCGGCTCGAGCGAAGTTCTTGGACTTCTTCGCCTCCGCACGTTCGGCGATGAGAGCGTCAATCCGGGAGGCATCGATGTCAACAGCCGCCTCCACCTGGCATCCCAGATCATTTTCCAACCGCACAATGCCCAGCAGATCGTTCACCCGGTTCAAGAACCAGATCGCGCCTTGGGCATCAGATTCCGTCAGGGCGTTTTCGCGGAGGATGTGCTTGACGCCTTCGAGTGCCTTGGCGATGGCGACCGAGGTGTTCAGGTCTTCGCAGAGCGCGCCGAGAAGCTCCTCGGCCAGCCTCTGCAATTCGGGAGTCGGTGTTCCTTCACCCTTCCAAGCTCCTTCTCCCAATGCTGTGTCAATGCGCCGCTCCACCTCGCGGAACCTCTCGACGTTGCCGCTGGCATCCTTCAAAGTCTGCATCGTGAAGTTGAGCGGCTTGCCGTAGGGAACGGAGATCAAAGCGTAGCGGAGGGCCAGGGGGTCAACTCCCTTCTCGTCCACCAGGTCGCGGACGGTGTAGAAATTGCCCTTGGACTTCGACATCTTCTCGCCGTCCACCTGCAGGAAGCGAACGTGGAGCCAGTGGTTGCTGAATGGCTTGCCCGTCAGCGATTCGCTCTGCGCGATCTCGCATTCATGGTGCGGAAAGACCAAATCCTCACCCCCGGCGTGGAGATCAATGGTGTCGCCCAAGTAGCTTCGCGCCATTGCCGAGCACTCGATATGCCAGCCCGGGAATCCCCATCCCCAGGGCGAGAACCACTGCATCAGGTGCTTGTCGTCCTTCTTCCAGAGTGCGAAGTCGGCGGGATGGCGCTTGTTGTCGTCCACCACAACCTCTCGCACGCCGCGTTCCAAATTGTCCTGATCGCGGTTTCCGCTCAGCTTGCCGTAATCCTCGAAGCTGTTGACCGCGAAATAGACGCCGCTCGGAGTTTCATAGGCGTGGCCCTGCTCGATCAGCTTTTCGACCGCAACGATCTGCTCGCGCATGTGCTGGGTGGCGCGGGGCCGAATCTGCGGATCGCGCAGGTTCATCTTCGCCCAGTCCTGTTTGAAGGCGTCCTCGTAATGCTCCGCCAGTTCCCACACGCTATGGAACTGCTCCCCTTCCTTGCTGGCGAGAGCCTTGGCCATCTTGTCGTCGCCGCCCGCATCCGCCACGTCGTCCTGGGTGAGGTGGCCGACGTCCGTGATGTTGCTGACGTAGGTGACCTTCCAGCCCAGAGCCTCCGCCGTGCGGATCACGAGGTCGGCGGTCAGAAAGGTGCGGAAGTTGCCGATGTGGGCGTAGGAGTAGACCGTCGGGCCGCACGAATAGAACCGCAGGTGGCCGGGTTCCACCGTCTTGAGTTCCTTGACCTCGCGGGCCATCGTGTCGTACAGCCTGAAAACTCTGCTCATCGCAGGCTTGAGGTTACCGGGCACAGGCTTGTCCGTCAGCAAACGTGGGGAAATTGGGGAGATAATCCGGTCTATGTTCGACCACCTGCTGAAGCTCTCCAGCGCCCGCAGCAAACGCATTTCCAGCTATGACCGAACCGGCGGCAACGCGGATCGCATCCAGTTTGAAGCGGGTGAAACGGCGGTTCTGGCGGAAATCAAGGGCGCAGGAATCATCCGGCACATCTGGATCACGATCAGCACGGCGGACCTCATCGCCCGACGCAATCTCGTTCTGCGGATGTACTGGGACGGGCAGGAACATCCGAGCGTGGAGAGCCCGATCGGCGACTTCTTCGGTCAGGGCTGGGCCGAGAAATACAACTTCATCAGCCTCCCCCTCGCCGCCGCGCCCAAGGATGGCAACGCGCTGGTCTGTTATTTCCCCATGCCCTTCGGCGACGGCGCACGGATCACGGTCGAAAACCAGGGGCCGGAGAAGGTGGACGCCTTCTACTACTACATCGACTACGAAGAGCACGATTCAATGCCCGCCGAGACGCCGCGCTTCCACGCTTGGTACAACCAGGAGCTGACCGAACCGCAGGGCGATCAAGGTGAGAACGAATGGTCCGTCCTCGGCCCCGAACCGAAAAATCCCTCCGATGCGGGCAATTATCTGTTCTGCGAATGTGAAGGCGCAGGGCACTTTGTGGGCGTCAACTACTACGTCCAAAACCCCGGGCCCATCTGGTACGGCGAGGGCGACGACATGTTCCTGATCGATGGCGAACCCTGGCCGGGCTCCCTGCATGGAACCGGAACCGAAGACTATTTCAACCAGAGCTGGTGCCCGGACGAACACTATCTGCATCCCTTCTTCGGCACCGCCCGCGCTCCCGGACGCGGCAACAATGATCCGCGCTTCGGCTGGCTGGGACGGACGCATTGTTATCGGTTCCACATCATGGACCCGATCTACTTCCGCACGTCGCTCCGCGCCTCCATCGAGCACGGCCACGCCAACGTGCTGTCGCTCAACATGGCGTCGGTGGCGTATTGGTATCAGACTTTGCCGAGCAAACCCTTCCCACCCTTGGCATCTGCCGAAGATCGCAAGCCGGTGGCGGACACCGGAGTTGTCGACGTTCACCGATGGCGCGACGCCTGGCGAACAGAAATGGGCGGCGGACGGCTCTGGGGCAGCGAAAGGCCGCAGTAGCAGTTCTGTTATGCGGGCTTCAGCCTGCAACAGATGGAAGCTTTGCCGTATCCGACAAGGTTGAGCACCGCCCAAGTGTGCGTAAGGAGCGCCCGACTTCAGTCGGGCCATCGGATTCCCGCACTTCAGTGCGCCGTGTCGCGCAATGTTCTTATGGGCACACTTCTCCGGGCAGGATGCCCATGCCACTTCAATTTTGTCTGCATGGGCTGCACGCTATGAAAAAAGCGCGGCGGACCGCCCATGCCAGAGCACGACACAAGAGATCGCGCACTCCAAAGGGGGTGGTGCATCTCTCCAGAGGTGCAAAGGACCGCTCGACTTCAGTCGGGCTCTCGGATTCCCGCACTTTAGTGCGCCGCATTGCGCAGGGTTGAGGAGAACTGGCAGCAGCCAGGCGGAACGGCCTCGTGGGAACTCGGCCCTCCAATTCTTGATTCATCTGGAGGGCCGAGTTCCACGAGGCTCGCACCCCTCCCAAGCCCAGAAATCAACCGCTCATGAAGATCCGTGCAGAGTCGCCGCAGCGGAACAAGCCCTCACAATCCTAAGAGGCTATTAAGGGGGATTAGACTTAATTCCAATTTAACCCGCGGAAAATCCGGGAGGGGTTTCATGCAGGGCGTACTTGTGTCCTGAATGAACAGGACCAGGGGCTTCGCTATGAAAAAGGCTTTCACCCTCATCGAACTCCTGGTGGTCATCGCCATCATTGCCATCCTCGCCGCCATTCTCTTTCCGGTCTTCGCCCGCGCCAAAGCCGCCGCCAAGCAAGCCGCCGCCACATCAAATCTCAAACAGGTTGGCCTCGCCAACTTCCTCTATATGTCGGACTACGACGACAGGGTCAACCGCAAGTGGTACGACATGCACGTCGATCTGGAGCCCTATGCCAAGAGCATCGGAGTGTTCCTCGACCCGGCCAGCCCCGCGCCGAAGCCATTCAAGCGAACCTACGCTTCCGTGGTCTTCACCGACGGCGACTCCGCGACCAACCTGACCGCCTGGACCAACGTTCCTGCAACGGCGACCACCGCGGCGGGAGGCTGCGCGAATGACCGTCCCTGCATCTTCGGCCACTTTTCGCGCAACGACGAACTGCTCCACAACTACGGGTTTGACGGGCAGTCGGGAGGCACCATCAACACCAGTTCCAATGCGTCCACCTGGACCACGGTCTCGGACAAGATCTTCTTCGCCTTCGCCAAGTCGGGCGCCGAAGACAACGACGCCAACGACTTCGACGAGGACAACGCGCCTTACTTTGAACCGGGCGGCACCCACTGGAACGCGATCTTCGCCCAGTTCGCCACCCGGCACAACGACGGCTCGCCCATCCTCTTCTTGGACGGAAGCGCCAAATACAAAAAGCTGGCGTGGATTCGCGGCATGGACGGCAAGAAGGCGTTCAACCCATCCTGCTCGCAGCTCCCCGACAATCAGAGCTGGAGCACCACGCTCTGCACCTACATCGAGAACTGATCTCGCCGACAGTCAATGGAAGAAGCCCGGGAATCACTCCCGGGCTTCTTCCATTTCCGATTCGACGAACCGCTTCAAGGCATCCAGCCGTTGATCCCACATCGCGGCACGGCGGGAGAGCCAGTCGGCGGCTTCATCCAAGACCTCCAACCGCAGCTCCCGGACCACCTGCCGCCCGCGATGGTGGCTCTCGACCAGCCCCGCCTGCTCCAGCACCAAAAGGTGCTTGGTCGCGGCCTGGCGGGTCATCCCGAGCCCTTCAACGAGCTCCAAGGTGGGAAGGGGGCCGCGCTGGCCCAACCTCTCCACGATTTCCAGCCGAGTCGGGTCGCCGAGGGCCTGATAGACCTCGTGGCGCAGGGCCACTACACCTCCTCCCACGACACGTCACTCATCGCTTCCGCGCCCCCCACCTTCAGTCTGGCAAGGACACTCAGGACACATTGCAAACCCGTTTCTGGCTTGCCGATTTTGGTGGTGGTGATCACGCTCCCAACACCTTCCTGACATGATCATTCAGCAGAGCCCAGCCCTTGGTCTGGTTCTGGAACGCATCCTGCCGCATGGCTTCCGGCAGACGGTCGAATTCAGACTCGCTCAAGACAAGGTAGTTCCCCTCGTCCGCCGGACAGATCATCAGAGTCACCAAGGTCGTTTCGGCGGGATCGAATGGCGCGTCAGCCGGACGGTCGTCATGGTGCCAGCGGAAGGAGAGTGAGGAATTCTCCACATATTCCTCGATCAGGATCGGGAATTTGTATCGTGTTCCAAACTCGACCATGACGACCTGTCCCGTCATGAGCACACCCGAAAAGTTGGTGGACTCGCTGAAAAGCCGCACCGGATTCCCAATCACTGCCCAAAGCTCCTCGGCAGACTCTTTGTAGGTCCCGAAAACCACGACGCTCAGCCACGCATCGCCGCCCCGTTCAACCTTGTCGCCAAACGTGTCAATGATGCCCGGCCACCCGCTGTTCACGGAGTCGAAGGCGAACTGCCGACGGTCGGCGGGCACGTTTTCAAACTCCGTCTCGCTGAATTCCAGCCTCGTCCCTTCCCCTTCCTCATAGAGATCAACTTCGACGAGCGTGCTCTCCTCCACTTTGAACGGCTGGTCATGCTCCTGCGCCGTGTGATGCCATCGGAACGCCAGTCGCCGGGGCGGAACCGCCTCGGTGACGAGCACCGAAATCGGGTGCGGATCGTTGGGAAACAGCAGGATCGCCCCATCCTTGACTTCCCCCTGGTAGTCGCCGATGAATTGGCGGAAGAATTTGTCCTGGTCAATCAGCGTCTGCCAAACCCGCTCAATCGGGGCTTTGATGAACTTTGTGATCTTGATTTCGAGCTTCTGGTCAGAAGACATAAATGCAACCTCTGAGGTGCATGATAGCATTTTTGTCATCTTCATGCAACTGTTTGATTGCATTTTATTGAATCAGCAAGCAC
>JAEYWW010000374.1 GCA_023428805.1 Armatimonadota bacterium
GGATGGAATCTCCTCCTCCCGTCCCCGCGAAGTAGGGCGACGACTCATAGATCACCGGCACCTTGAGACCTTCACTGTCCGTCTGCTTCGGACGGGTGACATCCACATGAACGCGATCCCGCTTGCCGTTCTTGTCTGAGTCGAACTCCGTCTCCACCCAAAGCCGCTCTCGAATCCAATCTCCGGGCACGTTGAACTCGGAAACAATCTGCGCTTGGCCATCCGCGAAAACAGCCTTTGATTGCGCGGACGCCCAAAGTGGACACCCAACGATCACCAAGGCGGCAGCACCAGCAAGAGGCCTCATAACTGCCTGATTATAGGGGATCAGAGCGCACGCAGGCAAAACGCAGTGAAAAAAACGAATGAAGATGCGTACAAGCTAGCGTGAGCTTCATCGCGGCGGCCGCCTCCATCCTTGTCATGGGCGCTCAAAACGTCCCGCCAAAGACAGACTTTCCCAATATTGAAAGCCTCGTCATCCGCCCGAGCGCGACAGATAAAGCAATCAAAGTCGCAGACGAAAACCATACGCTCTATTGGCCGAAAGGCGCGAAGGTCCGCGAGGAGTTGGTGGTCTTCATCCCGGGGACAAACGGAAATGGGACGGGAGCGGTCACCTACTGTCGCGCCATCGCATCATTCGGGCATCGTGTCCTCAACCTCACCTATCCCAGCGACATTCCGGCAGCCATCGTGCGCAACCAGCCGGACCGCAATGCTTTTCTCAACTTCCGACTGGAGATCATCGAAGGTGGAGACAAGTCTGATGCCATTGAGGTCGATCGAACGAACTCCATCGAAAATCGCCTCATCAAAGCCCTGGACTACCTGGGCAGAACCCAACCCAAAGACAATTGGGGCAGGTACCTCACCAGCGCAGGGCAGATCAACTGGGAGAAGGTGATCGTCGCCGGCCATTCGCAGGGAGCCGGTCATGCCGCATTGATCGGCACCCGGCACAAGGTCGCGCGGGTCGTGATGACGGGCGGTCCCCGCGACTATGACCGCTCCGCCGACGCGCCCGCTGCTTGGTACGGAAATTCCGTCACCCCGGTGAGCCGCTTCTTCACCTTCAACCACCAGCAGGATCAGCAGGGGTGCTCATTCGAGGAGCTGTTGAAGAATGTTCGCAAGATGGGACTGGATCAGGTCGGCGCGCCCGTGGATATCGACAAAGTCGCCTCGCCCTATCAGGGATCTCATATCCTCACCACCAACTACCCCGTGCCCCAGATCAACTCCTTGCGGGCTCATGTTTCAGTCATTCACGACACGCTGACGCCACGGGACAAGGCGGGAAAACTCCTCTTCCTTCCAGTTTGGGAGTACATGTTCACATCGCCTCTTGAGAGCTAGCGTTTCCAGCGGCATTGACGGGGATGACTTCGGAGTCTAGGGCGACCAAACGGAACCCTTTGAGAGAGATGCGACTTCAGCACACAGGACCACCCCTGCATCATTGTTTCATTAATTATTGAAATTTCTGACATAATTGTCTTATGATCTCCGTCCTGGGTTCAATCGGGCTTCTCTGCTTGTGCTGGGTTGCATCCGTACGAATCAGAAAAACGCCTCCTTGGGTGATCCTGGTCACGGGCGCCATCCCGATGGCGCTCGCGTGGAACGAATCTCCGCCCCTGCGATTGGCCATTTCCTCGCTGATCCTTCTTTACTTTGTCAAAGCCGCCGCTTTGCTTGCCTCCCCAGTGCAACCGAGAGGGACGGGAGCGTTCATCTATGCCACGGTCTGGCCGGGCATCGATCCTCAAGGGCTCGATCAGCGGGGCAAGGCCATTCCGGAAGCGGGCGGGAGATTTCGGCGAGGCTATGCCAAGTTCTGGGTCGGACTGGCAGCGTGCGGACTGCTCGCCTGGGTGACGCCCGCGCTCTCGGCGAGCACTGCCGGAGCGATGGGAATTGCGGCGCTCCTGTTGACTGTTCATCTTGGCTTCTCTGACATGCTGACCGCAGGTTTGCAGAGCCAAGGCTATGCGGTGAAGCCTCTCTTTGAAGACCCGCTCAAGGCAGACACGCTCAACGACTTTTGGACTCGCCGCTGGAATCTTGCTTTTGTCCAGATGAATCGGATTCTCTTCCTCAAGCCGCTCATCCGAATTCTGGGCATGAGGGGAGCGATTGTCGCGGTCTTTGTTGTCTCTGGGGTGCTTCATGAATGCGCGATCAGCTATCCGGTGATGGCGGGGTGGGGCGGACCGCTGCTGTACTTTGTGATGCAGGCAGTTCTGGTTGCGCTGGAAAGAAAGTGGGGAATCAGAAGCCGGTTCTGGACGTGGTCCATGCTCCTGCTGCCGATCCCCCTGCTGTTTCACGAGCCCTTCCGGGTCGGGCTGGTGGCGCCGCTCTTCTCGAACCTTGGAGCATGGATGCACAGCCTCACTTTTCAGAGCTTCTGGTCATTGGCGCTGCCGCTTCTTGGATTGATGCACTTCCTCATCCTCGCGGCATCGGCCCAAGTGCCGAGCAGATTGAACTGGAAGGAGGAGTTGGGCCGCCTCAGTCCGTTGAACCGCAAGCTGATGTGGACCTACGGCATCTTCATCGTGCTCTGCATCGTGGCATTCGGAACGATGACGATTGTTCTCCGGGGCTCAATACTGAAGGGCGATCAGACCGCGCTTTGGCTCTGCGGGTTCATCGCCGTCTTCTGGGGACTGCGATTGGTGGTGGACAACTTCGTTTTAACTCACGAGGATTGGCCGCAGGGCTCCGAGCTTGAGATTGGGCACGTTCTCCTCACCACTCTTTTCCTTGTGTTGACTCTGGGTTATGGCGGAATTGTCGCCGCCTCACTTTTGACTCGCTAGCGCTTCTTGCGGCACTTGGCGGAGATCACTTCGGTGTTCATGCCCGCCCAGTGGAGCATTCCCCCGTAGCGACCGTGCTCCATTTTGATGCACTTGTCCATCACGACTTTCAGGCCAGCTTCGAGAGCTCTTTCGGCAGCTTCGAAATGGATGATGCGAAGCTGACTCCATACCGCCTTGGCTCCATTTTGAACCGCTTCCTCCACAATGCCGGGGACTTCGTTCGCGGGACGGAAAATGTCGACCACATCCACCGGGAAGGGGATGGCGGAGACGCTGGGATAGCACTTTTCGCCGAGAATCTCGGCTGCTTTCGGATGGACTGGGATGATCCGGTAGCCCTCGTCTTGAAGATAATTCGCAACCATGTTGCTCGCCTTGGTCTTCTCGGTCGAAAGGCCGACGACGGCGATGGTTTTGGCCTCCGCGAGGATTTCGCGGATGACCTTGGTGTCCTGATATTTCGCCCGCTGTTCGGGTGAAAGCTGAGTGTTGAGGGTGATGTCGCAGAAGCTCATGGATCCTGGTCGGCAAGCCTTTCCTGCCACTGTTGAGAAGTGTGATAGATTCCGACGATGAGAATCTCATCCACATTCGCCTTGAAGACGATGACATGACCATGACTTCTGCCTTTGAATCGGCAAGTGACATAGCGCAGCCGAGCATCACCCGGCACAGGACGACCAACTTGATGATTCTCTAAAATAGCTGCCATCTCATTCTGGAGAAAGTCTCCATATCTCAGTGCTTGGGCACTGCCAAAGGTGGATAGTGTCCATCCTAGAATCTCTCGGAGATGCCCCTCAGCCAAAGGCAGGAGAACGATTCGCAAATCAGCCTGCCTTCTTCCCTTTCAATTCACCCCTGATTGAATCAAACGCCTGATCCAACGGTCGAGCATTTCCATCTCGCTCGTACTCCACGACAGCATTCTGAAGTTCGGCGACGACATTGGGAGTAAAAATGGACTCAACTTCCGGAGCATTGAATCCCGTGTCGATTTCCCGGGCGACGTACTCGTCTACAGACGAATATCCCCTTTCCTGCGCCTTCTTCCTGGCCCGCGCATAAGTCTCTTCCGACACGTGGATTTCCGGCATGGCTTTTCTATGATACGCCGCTGGTCAGGGACTGGTCCAAATCCCAGAGGAGATCATCGGCGGTCTCCAGGCCGACGCTGAGCCGAATCAGGCCGGGGCTGACGCCGCCGGCTTCGAGTTCGGCATCTGAGAGCTGCTGGTGCGTTGTCGAGGCAGGGTGGATCACAAGAGATTTGGCGTCGCCGACATTCGCGAGATGCGAGAAAATCTCCAGGGATTCGATGAACTTCCGTCCGGCTTCGCGCCCGCCCTTGATCTCAAAGGACATGACCGCCCCCGCTCCTTTCGGCAGATACTTCATAGCGCGATCATGATGAGGATGGCTGGGCAATCCGGCGTAGTGAACCCGCTCCACCTGCGCATGAGATTCCAAAAACCGGGCGACAGACAACGAATTCGCCACGTGCCGCTCCATCCGCAACGACAAGGTCTCCAGACCCTGCAATAGCAGGAATGAGTTCATCGGAGAGATGCAGGCGCCCGTATCCCGCACGGTCTCGGCCCGGAGCTTCATCAGGAAGCCGTAGTGCCCGAATGTGTCGAAGAACTTCAGCCCGTGATAGCTGGGCGATTCATCTGCGATGGTGGGAAAACCGGAGAAGTCAAAGTCGCCCGAGTCCACCACAACCCCGCCGATGCTCGTGCCGTGTCCGCCGATGAACTTCGTCGCGGAATGGATCACGAGGGTCGCTCCCCACTCGATCGGGCGGCACAAATAGGGCGTCGCGAAGGTGCTGTCCACGATCAGCGGAATTCCATGCGACTTCGCCAAATCGGCCAAGCCAGAAAGGTCGGGGATGCTGTTGATCGGGTTGCCGATGATCTCGACGAACAACGCCCGCGTCTTCGGAGTCACCGCCGCCGCCCAATCCTCAACGCTCTCCGGCGAGACAAAGGAGACGTCGATCGAGAGCTTGCGCAGGGTGTGCGCCATCTGGGTCAGCGTTCCGCCGTAGAGCTGCGACGACGCCACGATATGATCCCCCGGCGAGCAGAGAGTCATGATCGCGCCGAATTGCGCGGCCATCCCGCTCGCCACCGCGACCGATCCCGTGCCGCCTTCCAGCGACGCCATCCGCTCCTCAAAAACCGCCGTCGTCGGATTGCTGATCCGGCTGTAGATGTTGCCGTACTGCTTCAGCTCAAAAAGATGCGCGGCCTCGTCGGTGTCGCCGAAGACATAGGAAGTGGTCTGGTAGATCGGCACGGCCCGCGCGCCGACGTGCGGGTCAGGAATCTGGCCCGCGTGGAGCATCCGAGTTTCAAATCCAAATTTTCGCATGACTCAATACCGGATGAAGTCGCCCACTCCGAGGGAGGTCAAATCTTCGATGTCGCTCTCCGTCGGCCGCTGGGGGCGGTCGCGGTCGTTGTTGACGATGCACAGAAACCCGAGTTCCTCGCCATTCACCGCGCGGAATTGGTGCCAGGTCATCGGCGGAATATGAACCACGTCGTGGAGTCCGATCTCGGTGATTCTGTCGCCCACAAAAACCTTGCCCGAACCCCGGATGATCATGACCGCGTGCTGATGCTGGTGCCGTTCGAGCGTCGAATGTCCGCCCTCGCCGACCTCGAAATAGCGGAATTCAACAGGAAGGTCGCCCTCGCCCTGAAAGAGCGTCTGCCGCGTGATGCTGCGAAAGTGAGTGCCACCATCTTCCTTGTAGGGCATCACTTCGACCTCTCGCCATCGCCAGCCTCCGCTTGACTTCTGAATCATGCCCACAAGCGTACCGCCGCGATCTTCGGCAGCACGGGCTTGGCGAGATCGCGGCGGGAGAAGCGGCCTCCAAATTGCCGATTCGACTCGATTGCCTCACAAATCTTTCCTAAATCGCCTCCCCTTTTACAAAATTTTGTCCCCTTCGCGGGGACAGGATTTTGGCCAAGGGGAGGCGATTTCGGGCACGGGGAGCAGCTTGGAATGCGCGGCCTGCCGCGCTTCCACGTGAAATCCCAAAGCTTGGGAGGGGACCAGCCTCGCGGGAGCTCGGCCCTCCA
>JAEYWW010000381.1 GCA_023428805.1 Armatimonadota bacterium
CCTCCAAGCAGATATGGAAATGGAGGGCCGAGTTCCACGAGGCTTTCCGCCCCGCTTGCAGTTGAAAGCACCCGGGAACTAGCGCAGCAAGGCCGATGAAAAACAAACCCGCCCCAGTCGATGGCTGGGGCGGGAATCTCAGGAGTCTTTTTCGACTTGAGAGAAGTCGAGCTCGACGGGCGTGTCGCGTCCGAAGATTGAGATCATGACCTTGAGCTTCTCGCGCTCGGGGTTGACTTCCTCGATGCGGCCCTGATAGTCGATGAACGGACCTTCCACGACGCGGATATTGTCTCCCTTGGCGAACTGAACTTTCGGGGCCTCCTGGCTCTGCTCCAGGTTCCGCATGATGCGGTCGACTTCGTATTGCTCCAGCGGCACGGGCTTGTTGCCGCTCTGGACGAATCCCGTCACTCCGCTGGTGGACTTCACGAGCTTGTAGGTGTCTTCGGTCAGATCCATCTGAACCAGAATGTAGCCGGGGAAGACCTTTTTGTTGACGAGCGTGCGCTTGCCGTTGCGGGTGCTGAGTTCCTGCTCCATTGGGATCAGGATTTCAAAGATGTCAAGGTTCCAAGCTCCTTCAACCTGGGCGCGGCGGGTGAGAACTTCGCGCACCTTGTTTTCATGACCGGAGATGGTGTGGACGGCGTACCATGCGCGCGGCATCAGCGGCCTCCCGTGATCTGCTGCATGACCATGGCCATCAGTTCAGAGAGTCCGAAGAGAACCAGGACGAGCGAGGTGCAGACGGCGAGCACGATGCCGGTCATGCGGGTTGACTCGGCAGGGGTCGGCCAGTTGACGTGCTTCATTTCGCGCAGCACGTCGCGATAAAAGCCCTTGAGGCCGCGATTCATCTTAGGCAGAGGCAGGCCGCCTTTCTGCGGCGCCTTCGTCGGTTCCTTGCTCATGCTCGTTGATGCCATATACAGTCCGGTCTTGGAGACCGCTCTGAGGGGGGATGGGACAAACTATACCACCTCATGCAATTCGGCCCACCTGTCAAGAGGTGGGCCGAATTTGAAAAAAGGGTCGAATTTTAAGCGCGAATCGCGGCGATCTCGTAGTTGAGCTTGCCCATCGGTGCTTCGAATGTCACCTTTTCGCCCAGTCGATGCCCCATGATGGCCTGGCCGAGCGGGGATTCCTCGCTGATGAGATCATCGTCAGGGTTGGCCTCGACGCTCTCGACCACACGGACCTCGAACTGCAGCCCGCGATCCGCATCCTTGAGCGTGACGTAGGAGCCGACGCCCACATGGGTCGTGGGCACCTGCGCCGGATCAAGGACATCCGCGTTGGAGAGGATTGTCTTCAACTCCGCAATGCGGTTTTCGACAATGGCCTGCTCCTGCTTGACTTCGTCTAGTTCATTGTTGTCTTCCGAATACTCGCCGTGATCCTTGCTCTCGCGGATTCGTTCGGCGATTTCGGCCCGTTTGACCACCGTCAGGCGCGTCAACTCGTCTTTCAGCCGCGCCATTCCTTCGGCGGTCAGCAGAATAGGGGATGAGGATTCCAGTTCCAGCTCTTCCATTTCGCAACCTGTTGGTCTACGCAATCAGACTGTCCCGCGTGGCAGGTGTTCCAGCCGAGGGGCCAAGTCCGATCACTTACAGACGCCCATGATGGCCTGTTTGCTGCAATCAAAACATGACCCTCTGGCCCTTTTTCCAAATTCATCGTGTCAGTCGGGTTTGCGCGGGTAAGTTATGGGGCGTGAAGCCCGCGTTTCTGCTTGCTTTGAGCGTGATGTGCGCCCTTCTTTCGGCCCAGCCTCCGGGGGACAGCGACATGGAGGCGCGGAGGCAGGCCCTCGAGACGATGGTCTCGCCTCAGGTCAACATCCGTATCAGCGAACACGCGACCGGGGCCGAGATTGTCGAGATCACCATGCTCGACCCCGAATACCCCGTGTCGATGGTGGATGGATTCGCAAAGAAGCTCGGCGAACTTGCGGGTTCGCCTCCTCGGGGGCTGAAGGCCGGCCTGGTCGTGATCGACGAGGAGAAGAAGCTCGGATTTGTCCGCGCATCCTTCGCCACCGACAATCTGATCGATCATGTCACTCAAAAGCTGGACCTGAATACGGTCATCAAGGCGTTTCTGGGCGCACCCGAACCGAACACGATCAAAACGCTTCAGGTTGTCTTTGAAGGAGAGAAGCCGGGGGCACGCACCCTCAAATCGTTCACTGACCCGAATCTGAACTACGCGGTGATGGGCGAGGTGTACCAAAACCCGGACAGCATCGAATACCGGGTGAACTTGGCGACTCAAGACCCGCAGTTGATCAATGTGCCGATGAACGCGGATGAGGCGGTCAAAAAGAAGGCGAATCCGATGAGCGGACCCCGCATCACGATGCCGGTGGCAATTTTAATCGCGGCAGCTGGCATCGCGCTAGGGGCGTTGGTATACTTCGCGATGCTCCGGCGACCGAGTGAATCCTAGATTTGTTCCGCCGGTTCTTGAATTAAGGAAGACCATGCGGCAGCTGCAAGACCTCACCCTTCACGAAATGATCGAAGTCTGCTTCGACGTCGGCGGTTCCGACCTCTTCTTGAAGGTGGGCGTTGAACCTCGCATGAAGCAGTTTGGCTTCATCACTCCGCTCCCCGGAGAGTGGCCGGTTATGAACGAAGAGCACCTTCTTCGTCTCTTCGAATCGGTCATGCGGACCGAGCGCATGAAGAAGGTTTATTACGAAAGCAACGACTTCGACCTTTCCTTTGTTGTGGAAGGCAAGTGCCGAGTCCGCGCCAACCTCTACAAGCAGCGCGGCACCCCGGCCGCCGTCATGCGCGTTGTTCCCACCCGCATTCGTTCTCTGGAAGAACTTGGAATGCCGCAGTCTCTCGCAGAGGTCACCAAGCACAAGCAGGGCCTCGTCCTCGTCACTGGGCCGACGGGTTCGGGCAAGACGACCACTCTCGCCGCGCTGATCGACATCATCAATGAGCAGCGAAAGACGCACATCGTCACCATCGAAGACCCGCTTGAGGTCGAGCATCAGGACAAGAACAGCTACGTCAGCCAGCGCGAAGTTGGAATCGATACCGAAGACTTCCTTCCCGCCATGCGCGCGGTCGTCCGCGAAGCTCCCGACGTGATCCTCGTTGGTGAAATGCGCGACGTGACCACCATGAACGTCGCCCTCCAGGCTGGTGAAACCGGACACTTGGTCTTCTCCACAGTTCACACTGCGTCGGCCTACGAAACCCTGGACCGCGTCATCAACATGTTCCCGCCGCACGAGAAGCCGTATCTCTGCCAGCGTCTCTCAGGTTCGCTCCGCGCCGTTGTCGCGCAGAAGCTGATCCCGAGGGCGGACGGAAACGGCCGCGTCGTGGCTTCGGAAATCCTCATCTGCACCCCCACCGTTTCCAAGGCGATTGAAGACGGCAACTTCGGCGACCTCTATCACCTGATGAATGAGGGCGCGTTCTGGGGAATGCAGACGATGAACCAGAGCTTGGTGAAGTACGTGAAGGCGGGCCTCATCACCGAAGAGATCGCGATCTACAACGCAGGTCTGGTCTCCGAGTTGAAGCAGATGCTCCGCCGCTGATCTTGATTTGACTTGGGCGATGACGCCATGACCGAAGTTCTCCATAATCTGCTCAAGCGCGTGGTGGAGGTCGATGCAAGCGACCTCCACCTGAAGTGCAACAATCCGCCGCTCATGCGCGTTCGCGGCGATCTCAAGCGCATCGACGCTCCCGCGATCTCCGAAGAAGACCTCCAGAAGATGCTCCTGAGCATCCTCACCGAGGAGCGGCGGGAAAGGCTGTTCAGCTTCCGCGAATGCGATCTCAGCTATCAGGTTCCGGGCCTGGCGCGCTTCCGCGTCAATATGTTCTGGCAGAGGGACAAGATCGGCGCGGTCTTCCGCCTGATTCCGTTCAGGATTCGCACGATTGATGAGATCTTTTTGCCTCAGGTCACCAAAAAGCTGGCGCTTCTGCCTCGCGGCCTGATTCTCGTCACCGGGCCGACTGGCTCCGGCAAATCGACCTCGCTCGCCGCGATGATCAACCATATCAACGAGACGGTGCGGCGGCACATCATCACCATCGAAGACCCGATCGAATACGTTCACCAGGACAAGGGAAGCATTGTCAACCAACGCGAGTTGGGCACCGACACCCACTCATTCAGCGAGGCTCTCCGCCATGTCATGCGTCAGAACCCGGACGTGATTCTGGTCGGCGAAATGCGCGACTTGGAGACGATCCAACTCGCCATCACGGCGGCGGAAACCGGCCACTTGGTGTTCTCGACTCTGCATACGGTGGACGCGGCGCAGACCATCGACCGCATCGTGGACGTCTTCGACCCCGAGCAGCAGGAGCAGATTCGCACCCAGCTTGGAACGACGATTCAGGCGGTTGTTTCGCAGACTTTGCTGCCGACCAAGGATGGGCAGGGAAGGATCGCCGCCCACGAGGTCATGGTCGCAACCCCCGCGATCCGAACGCTGATTCGAGAAGGGAAGACGCACCAGCTTTATCACGACATCCAGACCGGCATGGAGCATGGAATGCAGACGCTTGATGGATGCCTGCTGAAGCTGCTTCGCGAAGGAAAAGTCGACTACGAGCACGCGCTGTCGAAGTGCTCCCAACCCATCGAATTCAACCGTCTCGCCGTGCGTGATGGACTTGTCCCGGAGGCTTCAGTTGCTGCAGGTTCGTGAACTTCTTCAGCGTTGTGTGACGGAGGGAGGCTCGGACCTCCACTTCAAGACCGACACCGCCCGCGTCTATCTCCGCAAGCATGGCGATCTGATTCATTGGGACGATGTGCCGCCCTTCACCGCCGACGAATTCATGGAGGCGATGCGCGCGCTTCTCAAGCCGGAGCAGAACGCCAAATTTGATGAATCCTTCGAGCTTGATTTCGCCTTGGAAGTGCCCGGCGTCAGCCGCTTCCGCGGCAACATGTTCCGCCAGCGCAACTTTCCGCAGGCGATCTTCCGCGTGATCCCGTTGGAGATCACGCCGATGGAGGAGCTGAATCTTCCCGAAATCTGCTTCGATCTCATCAATCGACCTCGCGGATTGGTCTTGGTGACCGGGCCGGCGGGCTCCGGCAAGTCCACCACGCTCGCGGCGATGATGGATCGGATCAATCGGCATCAGCACACGCACATCGTCACGGTCGAAGACCCGATTGAGTTTGTCCACGACGACCATGTCGCGCTCATCAACCAGCGCGAAGTCGGCGCAGACACCCATTCCTTTGCCAACGCGCTCAAATATGTGCTTCGCCAGGACCCGGACGTGATTCTGGTCGGCGAAATGCGCGACTTGGAGACCATCCATCTCGCCATCACTGCGGCGGAAACCGGCCACCTCGTCTTCGGCACCCTGCATACGGTGGACGCGCTCCAGACCGTGGACCGCATCGTGGACGTGTTCCCGATCCACCAGCAGCAGCAGATTCGGATGCAGCTTTCGGTCAACCTGCTCGGCGTGATTTCGCAGACATTGCTGCCGCGCAAGGATGGACGGGGCCGCATCGCGGCATTTGAAGTCCTCAATGCGACTTCAGCCATCCGCAACCTGATCCGCGAAAACAAGACTTACCAGATCAGTTCCATCATCCAGACCGGCGCGAAGCAGCGAATGCACACGCTCGATCAATACATGGCGAAATTGGTGGATCAGGGCTTGGTGGATCGGGAAGCAGCACGCTTGCGCGCCAAGGATGCCGGGGAATTTCTGCGCATTCTCGGCGCGGGAGGTGGAAACCCACCCGTGCAGCCGCAGGCGCCCGGGGGAGCACCGCCTGTGCAGCCTGGTCAACCACCTGCCACGGGCGGCGTGCGGGGGCAGCCCAATCGTCCGATTTTCAAACGCGACTGACGCAGGCGCTCAAATCACCTTCTGCAGCCACTGGGACACAGGGGACCCCCAGGAGGATTCGATGAACGCGGCAATCGTCGGGTCTGCCTGAATCCACCTCAAAATTTGATGTGGACGCGCGGAGAGGTCTGACTGAGACAAGGTTTCGGGCCACTCCATGCTCTCTCCATTGAGCCAATAGGGCATGGCGACATCTCGTGTCAAGTTCAAAAGTGGCCCGCGTCCCTCCAGCAATGGGCGCATCAGATCGAGTTCTTCAAGAATGACCTCTTCACGGGTCCCCTCGACGCTGGGCTGAAACACGACCGAACGAGTCGATGCGCTGAGCCGTCCCCTCGGTGTCGGGCGGTTCGGGTCGCCAAGCCCGAACTCCACGATCGACATGGATGTTTCCGGCACGGCTGGCTCGGGCTCGTCAACAATCTCCGGCGCAGGCTGGAGGTGGCGGCGCGCGCCGTCTTCGTGCAGGCAGAGGATGATGGCCGGACTGCCATCAAGCGCTTCGGCGGGGTCGCTGAAGCTGCGAGCCACGTGGCCGTAATCTGTGATTTCCAGACAGGTCCTCAGAAACCGGTCAAACAGATCCAGCCTTTCGCCGCTGCCATCCCAAAGCCGAATGTCCAGCGGCACGTCGCTGGGGCAGGAAGCCAGAGCGGCCACGATGTGCGGCCCTGCCCTCAGGCTTCCCACTCCCAAGACTGCGACGCTCGGCTGCGGCATGGGGGAATTCTACTTTGCCGCAGCCGATGGAGGCATCAGAATCCCGCGTCGGGCACGAATCGGCGTGCATCCAGGTACTGACCCTGCTTCAATCCGGCTGCCCGGATGAATCGCGCGCTCGAATCCGCGAATCCGTAGTTGGAGCCTTCTGTGAACCGATGCCAAACCTTGCGGGAGTCGTTGTTGGCGGTGCCGCCCCAGGTGCCATTGGCGAAGTCCAGGGCGTCGAGACCCGTGATCAACTCAAGCGAGTTGTTGTAGAGGACTTCGGTGTTGGCCAGACCGGTCTGCCCCATGGTCCTCTGCGCGGCCTCTGCTCCACCGAAGAGGAGCACGAGGTCAGAAGGTGAACTGAACGCGCCCATGCCCGCACCTGACCCCAGAATCGTTCCCGCTCCATCACGCACTCCGAAAACACCGGACGCTGATCCCACGAAGTCCGGGCCAAAGACTGCGGCGGCGTTCGCCTGGATGTCGGCGTCGTAGAAGCTGTTCACAAAATATGACCTCTGCGGAGCGCTGTTGACCCCTGCTGGAAGGCTGGCGACAGGAACGTTGGGGTTCGCTCCACCTTCCGCCGGACTCTTCAGGATTTCACGGCTCTTGAGGTAGGGCTGGAGAGTCGGAGTCGATGACCAGAGCACGAAGGTGCTGATCGATGCATCGTAGGTTGCAGCCTGGGGAAGCTGATCGTCATTGTCGGATGCATACATCTGCAGCCCAAGCCCGATCTGCTTCATGTTGCTGATGTCGGCGATCTTCTTTGCCGCGAGCTTGGCCTGGGCAAAAACTGGGAACAGGATGGCCGCCAGAATCGCGATGATCGCGATCACGACCAGGAGTTCAATCAGGGTGAAGCCCTGGAGTTTGGTTCTTTTCATCATCTCATCTCACACAGCCCTCCTGATCTGCCGCCAGGACGAGCCCCCTGGGAGATTTCCCAGGTTGAACCCTTTCCACGCCAGGTTCAAATGATCTGTTTCATAAGCCAGAGTTGCGCTCATAAATTCCTCTTAACTTCGGCAGGGTAACGCCGGGGAGAAATCCTGCCGTCCAAACAACATGAGGCTGCCGCCGAGGGCCATGATCGCTTGCTTGCTGATGTTTCTCGGAACATCTCTGGCCACGGCGCAGCCGACCCCCACTCCTGTACGGAGCCTGCCTGTTCAAGTGATGGAGGCAGATCTGATCTTCATCGGCAGAATCAAGGACTTTGCGACGGTCAAAGACCGAGGCTTGGTCAGCCAAGTTGAGGTGCTGGAATACCTCAAGGGGAGCACGCCGAGCAGAAGCATTGAGACAAGGGTGTTTCTGCCAATCGATCAGCTTGCCGACCTCAAACGAAGCGGGGCGCATTTGATCCTCTTCATGCAGCAGGAGCGCATGGAGTACGCGATCCATTACCTGGCAGGGGAGGAAGACGAGCTTGCACCTCTCGCCGACTTCACTTTCCTCAAAGGCGGCCGCCAGATCGCCCTCAAAGTAAGGGAGTTGGTGAAGGAGCATGCGGGGAAGGACATGAAGGAGTCATTCCTGCTGCCGGTGCCCGAAGGCGAACTCAGGGCGGCCTGGATGGACCAACTGAGCGCATCCGGGCAGGCTACGACAATGATCGCCGGCCTGTTGGTGCCGGTGGACCGCAGCCTGGAGAAGTGGGCTTATGCTGCCATAAGTTCGAAAAATGACCAGCACGTCATGAGGGCCATCAACGCTCTGAGTCATTTTCGTTCCCCGCAGGCTATTGATGCCATCCGGCCGTTTTTGAGTTCAAATCACGCCAGCATCATGTCTTCGGTCAATGGGATTGTTCGTCAGCGTTATCCCATTCGGGAACAAGCGGCCCGGCTTCTGTTCGAGTGGGGAGAGAAGTTCGAGAACCCGATTCTCGAAGAAACCACCGATTCCTACGACACTCAGGAAGAGCTCTTCTGGGACGGGGACTCAACACGCGAGAGATTGCTTGTCCTCCGAAAGTTCAAAAAGCTGCGCAAGCTCTGGTTCTACAACAAAACTCTCGGCTACGAAGAACTGAGTTTGATCGCGGCCATGCCGGATTTGATCGAGCTTGATTTGGGCAATTCCAAGCTGAAAGATGGCGATCTGGCGGCGCTGGCTGCGTCGCCGAATTTGACAATTCTCAATCTGGCGAATGTGTCGATCACCGATGCCTCCCTGCAGGACATCGCGAAGATCAAAAGCCTGCGGCAGATTTGGGTGGCTGGAACCGAGATTTCGCAGGATGGACTCAAGAAGCTGGCGCAAGATCGACCGGACATCAAGGTTCTCGGCACAGAAAATTTGAACGCCATCATCCGCTATGCCGCCGCCAATGACCTGGCGGGGGTCCGGCGCGTCTTGGAGCGTGATCCATCCATGATAGCCGTGCGGGATGCGAGGGGATATTCTGTGCTTCACGCCGCCGTCACCGCGCGATCCTATGAGATGGTCAAGCTCTGCCTGGAGGCGGGAGCGGAAGTTGATGCGCTGACCGACGAGAATCTGACTCCCCTGCAATCCGCCTGTTCGGTCTATCAGATTGATGATCGCATACCGCATCTCCTGCTCTTCTACGGAGCGAATGCGAACCATGCGGACATCAAAGGCAATACGGCTCTGCACTACGTGTCATATTCGCCCAGTCCCGGGCTTCTCGGTCTTCTGCTGAACACTGGCGCCGACCTGACGGTTCGCAACGATGAACGAAAGCTTCCTTACGATCCAATCCGGGCATACCCTGCCGGGATCAAAGAGGTTTTTGAGGCGTTCATCAAAGCTCGGGATTCTGTCCCCAAGATCGTTCCCCAGGTTCGAGCGGATTGCCCGAATGTGGTCTACAATTCGTCGCCCGGAGACTTGACGGGTTGGACGACCGAACCGGTGGGAGCGTTCACAAGCGGTCTGCAATGGAGCGCCGCCCCTGCCCAGCGGCAATACCTCGGCCCATTCGGGCAGCAGAAAAC
>JAEYWW010000387.1 GCA_023428805.1 Armatimonadota bacterium
GAAAGGATCAGCGCGCCGACGAGAGCCATGATGACGGTGAACCCCATCGGACGGAACATCTTGCCTTCGACCCCCACCAGACTCAAGACCGGAAGATAGGCGGCAATGATGATGAGTTCGCCAAATTGGCTCGCCTGCCTCACTTCGACGCTTCCTTCTCGGATTGTTTCCAGTCTCTCGGGTTCGGTTAGTTCTCTCCCAAGCGCATGACGGCGTTCGGCGAGGCGTCGGACACAGTTTTCGACGATGATGACCGCCGCGTCCACGATCAGTCCGAAGTCGATGGCTCCCAAACTCATCAAGTTGGCAGACACGTGAAAGAAGTGCATGCCAATGATCGCAAAGAGCATCGCCAGAGGAATCGCGCTGGAAACAATCAGTCCTGCCCGAAATTGCAGAAGGAAGAGGAAGAGAACAAGGATGACGAGCAGCCCGCCATGCAGGAGGTTTTCTCCAGCCGTGTGAAGGGTCTTGTCAACAAGCTCAGTTCGATCCAGAAAACTGACGAGCTTGACGTGGGCAGGCAGCTCCCTCTGAATTTCGGCGACCCTCTTCTTGACGGCATGGGTCACCGTTCGGCTGTTCTCGCCCATCAGCATGACGGCGATCGCGGCCACGGCTTCGCCCTTGCCATCCTTGGTCATCGTTCCTTGGCGGACGGCATGGCCGAATTCGACGTCAGCGACGTCGCGAATCAGGATTGGGAAGCCGTTTTCAGACTTGAGGACAATGTCTCGGATGTCGTCCAAGTTCTGGACTAGACCAATGCCTTGGACAACCTGCTGTTCGTCTTCCTTGCGGACATAGCCGCCTCCAGCGTTTCGGTTGTTCTCTTCGATTGCAGTTTGCAGCTCAGCGAGCGAAATGCCTTTTGCCCTTAGGCGAAGCGGATCAGCCTTGACTTGGTACTGCTTGACATGGCCGCCGAAGGTGTTGACCTCAATAATCCCAGGCACGGTGCGAAGACGCGGCTTGACCTGCCAATCGAGGATCTCCCGCCGCTCCATCAGCGTCAGATCGTCGCTTTCGACAAAGACATAGAAGATTTCGCCAAGACCAGTTGCGATGGGAGCCAACGTGGGCGGGTCAGTGCCTTCCGGCAGGTCTTGGCGAGCTTCGTCGAGTCGTTCACCGACGATCTGCCTCGCGAAATAAATGTCTGTTCGGTCGCCAAACTCCAGAGTGATTTGCGACAGCCCAAATTGGGAGATGCTGCGCATCTCGGTGACATGAGGAAGTCCGGCAAGCTCCAGTTCGAGCGGACGGGTGATCTGCCGCTCGATCTCCTCCGGCGACAGGGCGGGTGCAGAGGTGTTGACAACGACCTGCTTCGTCGTCACATCGGGCACTGCATCAATCGGCAGATGAACTGCGGACCACAGGCCTGCGACGACAAGCAGCAATGCCGCCATCACCACAAACATCCGGTTGCGGATCGAAAAATCAATGACGCGGTTAAGCATCATGCTCCCGGAGCGCAGCACCCGTCGGAAAGCGAGCTCTTGAGCGCCTCAGACTTCAGATAGAAGGTTCCCGAGACGGCGACTTTTTCTCCCGGCTTGACCCCTTCGGTGATCTCAACCCAGCCATCCTTCCTCACTCCCAGCAGAACGTGGCGGACTTCAAATTCTCCCTCTGTCGGCTTGGAGATGTAGACGGTCGGTTTGCCCTGATGGTCCTGGAGCGCATCTTCGGGAACGATAGTCCGGTCATGACGGACATCGGTGGTGACTTCTCCCGTCACATACATCCCCGCCTTGAGCTTTTGCGATGGATTCTCCAACGTGGCTCGGACGCGGATGGCGCGGGTGGACTCATCAGCGACCGCGCCGACGGAAGAGACTCTGGCCTCAAAAATCTGGCCTGGAACAGCCTCGCTCATGAGGGCAATTCGATCGCCTTGTTTGACTGCGGCAGCGTCCCCGGCGGGAATTGATAGCTCCGCCCAGACTTGGTTGATATTCACCAGCGTGAAGGCGGCGTGCTCGGGATCGATGGATTCTCCCAGGGTTGCAGCCCGCGCCTGCACTCTGCCGCTGATCGGGGCCTTGAGCGGAACGGAGCTGCCTTCTCCGGGAGTTCCTCCGAGCAGGCGGACGGCATCGGCAGCGCCTTGTTGTTCCAACTTTGCTTCTCTCAATGCGGACTCGGTATCCACAACCTCCCGGTTCGTGTTGTATCGACCTTTGAAGACTTTCTCTTCGCGCTCCAAGCCTTCCCTTGCAACCTGGACGCGGGAGCGGGCGGACTCACGCTCTTGTTGGGAGGCGGACAAACGCTTTTCTGCACCTGAGATGCGGGCCTTGCCCTGGTTGATCGCGGATTTTGCCGAATCGACATCGGCTTCCGCTTTTCGGAAGTCGGCAGTAGTCCGGTCGAGGTCCTTTCGGGAGATGATCTGCATTTCAAAGAGCGAGACTGCCCTCTCGTACTCTTTCCTGCTGACTTCAAGTTCTGTTTCGGCTTGTCGAAGTGAGCTTTCCAGCGCGCTCATGGCTGCCTGAGACTCTTCCAAAGTTGCCTCTTCGTCGGCAACCGTTCGCTCTGATTCTCCGAGATCACGTTGGGCTTCGGCGAGTCGGGAGCGAGCTTCTTCAAGCTGTGGCCCTGAAAACTGGCCCAAGTTTGCGAGCTGCTTTTGTCTCTCAAGCGTTGCCTGGCGGGCTTGAACTCTTGCGGCTGATTGCGTGTAAATGGACTGAGCCGATGCCAGGTCAGGACTCTGCAGAATGGCCAGCGTCTGTCCCGCACGAACGTCGTCACCCTCTCCGGCGAGGAGCTTCACAACCTTGCCTGCTGAAACAGGGGTGACTTTGGCTAATTGGTCGCCCCCGACCTTCACGCTTCCGGATACGAAGAGCGGCTCCTCAACCTGGCGTGACTCGACTCGCCCGAGGGTGATTTCGGCGAGCTTCATCGCCTCACTGGTGATGATGAGATCGCCCACCTGCCCGGCCCGACCTTCGGGCACGGAGAGGATGGCGGTGTCGGCTTTGGTCGTGGTTGGGGCCGCCGGTTTGCGGTTCAGCATGGAATAGGCAAATGCGCCGACCATGATGATTCCGATCGCGTAGGGAAGCCAGCGAATAACGGATGGCTTATGGGGAAATGTCTGGGAATTCAATTTGGGGACCTCGAAATGCTTGCGAAGGCCTGACTCCAAAGGGAGGAGGCAATTGTTCAGGCAATCGAGGCCGGTGGCGCCCGGGGTGCATCCATCCGAGGAGGAGCGTGGGATGGAGCGTTGATAAGCAGTTCGAAAATGCACTTCTGCGCGGAGATTGACTCGACGACGACAGAAATACCCAGGCTGGACATCAGACAGACTGAGGTGTCGATCGTGGATGCCTTTTGCGGAGCCGTCGCTTCGTCGCTGTGATTCTCGACACAGCAGTCTTGACACTTCTTTTTCTGCTGCGGGTCGGAACAGCAGGAGTCGGCTTTTGCCGCAGTAGTCGTCGCGGCAGTGCAGAGAACAGTCGGACCAAAAGCGCAGGCATGCAGGGCGACGAAGGCCATCGCGAATCTGATCGCGAGCCAAAGCTTCGTCTGCCGCCGCTGGGTCACCGCTTCATTGTACATCAAATCATTCGATATCAATCGAACTATTGTGTTTGTGGTCGGCTAACTTGGTGAATCAGGGGAGGCTTTTGATCTTCGGTTCAACCGTGCAAAAGCGCGGTCGAAGTACTTGGTCTCCGGCATTTTGAGGAGTTTGGCGGCGAAGTAGTAGACCCAGCCCGCGACTGCCGCAAGCAGGAGGATTCCGGCGAGCAGCGCGATTTTTCCGCCGGGGCGGCCGGTCATGGCCCAGAGGTGGAGCAGTCCTGCCAGCACAAGCGTCATCGGGATCGACGCAATGAGGGATTTGAAGAAGGTCGAGGCCAGGCCTTTCCCGTCGATTCCCTCGATCTCTTTTGAAAGAGTGAAGAGCAGCACGATGATGAGGAGGATCGCGGTGATCGAGCCTGCGAGGGGAAGGTAAGGGTAGGGAAGCTTCAGCAGCTTCACCACTTCGCAAAGCCCGAGGAACACGGCGGTCGCAATCGTGCCCATGACGATGGGGGGAGCGGTTTTGTGGATCGAGAACCAGCCGCGCATCACAACGGGATGGAGGCACCAAGCTGCGATGCCGACGGAGAAGCCTTGCAGCGCCATCGCGGTGCGTGCGGTGTCCGCCGGGGTGATTCTTCCATGCTGGAACATGGCTTCAACGATGGGGAATGCCGCGAATCCCAAGGCCATCGCGGATGGCACCGCGAGAAAAAGCGTCGTCCGCAATGTGCTCGAAATCTGCTGGCGGAACATGTCCATGCGGCCTTGAGCAAAAAACTGGGAGAGCGCCGGGAATGCGGCAAGGGCCATGCTTTGGCCGAAGATTGCGAGCGGGGCCTGCATGAGGAAGTTCGCGCTTTCCAGCGCGGAGTTGACCCCATCCACATAGTAGCTGCCGTAGGCGCGCATGATGATCGTGTAGACCCCGGGCAGCGAGAGCCCGAGGACGACCGGAAGCATCAGCCTGAAGACCTTTTTGACTCCAGGATGATGAATGTCGATCCGCGGCCTGAACTTGGCCCCGAGCGCCCGCATCGCAAAGAGGGGGACGATCACATTGCCGAGGAACGCTCCACCCAATGCTCCCCACGACATTCCGACGACGCCCGGAGTGACGAAATGAGAGATCACGACCGCGCCGATGATGATGCCGATGTTGTAGATATTCGGGCCAAGCCCGGGGACGCCAAAAGACTGTTTGGCATAAAGGGTTCCGAACATCAATCCGCCCAGGAAGAACGCCAGCTGAGCGGGCAGAATAATGCGGCCCATCATCGTGATGAGCGGAAGCATCTGCTGGGCTTCCTCCGGGCTTTTATAGATTCCCGGGGCTGTCATCGCGGCGATCTGAGGGGTGATTATCCAGGCCACCACGATGAGCGCCCCGATGATGAGAGTCATCAGGGTCGCCAGGGTGCTGAAGATCGACCAAGCTTCGTCCTCGCGGTCGGTGGAGAGGTACTCCGTGAAGACGGGAATAAAGGCCGAACTCAACGCGCCGCCCGCGACCAGATAGAAGATGAGGTCGGGGATTGAGAAGGAGACGAAGTAGGCGTCGGTGAAGGCGTTCTGTCCAAACGTCGCGCCGATGACGATGGTTCGGATGTACCCGAGAACGCGGCTGAGCAGAAGGCTCAACATCATGATGCCGCCCGCGCGGGCGACATTCGGCGTTTGGATCGGGGTTGCCACTTAAAAAATGAAGAAGGGAGAGCGTCGGCTCTCCCTTTGAACTGTTCGACTTAGATGTGCTTTGTCAGGAGCGAGGAAATCTCGCTCTTGTCCGCGCGGCCGACGTGGCGATCGACCTCTTCTCCACCCTTGAAGACGAGGAGCGCGGGGATGCTCATGATGCCGTACTGGACGGCAAGTTCTCGATTGGAATCGACATCAACCTTGTAGACCTTGGCTCTTCCGTCGACTTCGCTGGCGAGGGCTTCCACGTGGGGGGTGATGGCGACACAGGGACTGCACCAAGTCGCCCAAAAATCGACCAGGACGGGGACGTCCGACTTGAGGACCTGTTCGTCGAATTCAGAGGCGTTCAGCGCGAGATTGGCTGCCATGATACTGTTTGATCTCCTGAAAGGGCTCTCGCCCATTTCTCTTACGCTGGACGTATACCCCATCGTTCTGAGGCCTCCCAAATGCTGTAACCTTTCGTCCCCGGCCCTTCGTCTTGTTTCATGCAAGCGACCAACTTGATCGCGAGGTAATTGATTTGAAGAAGACGCTTCAGATTTGCGCAGCACTTGCAGGATTCGCCGCCATGGCAACCATGGTGAGCGCGCAGGCTCAGCCTGGATCGGCCCCAGCCCAGAACGACCCCCGGCTGGCCCCCCAGGCACGAAAGGGCTCGGCGGAAACGAGCCTGATTGGAATTTCACTTTATGACACCGGACTGAAGGTCATCACCAAGTACGGTTCTCCTGACAGCATTGAGCCGATCTCAGTTGCCACCGAAAGCGCCGACAATGGCGGCGGCGGTGGACGAGGCGGCCCGTCCGGTGGAAGCGGCGGCAGTTCTGGCGGAGGTGGAACAACTCCTCAAGCCGGAAACCAGCCTCAGTACAACCCGGGCGGATCGCTCCCTCTGATGATCGCCATTGATGAAGACGACATCATGCCGGGCTTCGCGGGTGATCCGTTCAACCTCCGACAGAACTCGGCGACTGCTTCGCCGCAGGTTGCCCCGGATGCCGGAGGCGGCGGACGAGGCGGCGGACGCGGTGATTCGGGTGGTGGACGCAGTGCCAGCCCCGGCGGCGGCGGCAGTCGCGGCGGCGGAGGCGGCGGTGGAGCCACCGAGCGCGTCTCGGTCACCCGATGGGTCTACAACAAGGGCTCCAGCCGCTATGCGTTCATCCTCGACAAGTTCAATCGTGTCATCCAGGTCGAAGCGGTCGGAATGAATAACAAGGCAGTCAAGACGAAGCGCGGCGTGATGTTCGGCTGCCCGTTCAGCCAGCTCATCAAGCTCTACGGCGCCCCGGACGGATACGAAATTTCGGGAGACAACCTGGTGGTTCGCTACCTCGTGCTTGACCGTGTGGCATTCAAACTCCAGCGGCTCAAAGCGAACGACAAGCAGAAGGTCACGGGCATCGTGGTCGCTGCTGGCAAGACCTAAGATAACATGGAGT
>JAEYWW010000035.1 GCA_023428805.1 Armatimonadota bacterium
ATGAGCGAGTTCAAGAAGATTTGGGGACAGCATCCAAGTTCGGTCGCCAGTTGGAATCTCGACTCGTTCACCATCGAGCACCTTGTGGACAATTACGTTGTGGATGCCTTCGCGGTCTGCCGGGACCAGATTGAGACGGATGGCTTCACAATCTGGGGCGCCCCGATTGCGGGCTACTATCCGAGCCGCAGGAACTGCTGGAGCCCGGCGGTGGACAAGCAGAACCAAATCAACGCCCCGATTTTCCGAATGCTCGGGCAGGACCCGGTCTACTACTACCAGCGAGAGTTTGCGATCCGTGGCGGCCAGCGGCTCCGCGCTCCTGACACCATGGAGCCAGCCTGGCCATCGGGGCAGGATGCAAAGTTTGTTGAGAACTTCCTGGACATGATGGAGAGTGCTCCATCTCTTGAGTTTGCCTACGCACAGCTTGGTCAGGAGAACACTTTTCCCTGGGATCAGCAGAAGTCGGGATATGCGCCGCAGATGGAGGCGTTGGCCGTGTTGCGGGATCGAGGTGTGGTCCAGGTGGAGACGATGGGCGACTCCGGTCGGCGATTCAAGCAGGCATTTGATCAGACTCCGCTGCAGGCGCAGATCATGCTGGACGATCCGTTTGGCAACACTGACCCCGCCTGCGGCACCATCTGGCACCAATCTCGTTCGTACAGGGCGAACCTTCACCTGCGTGGTGATCTGCCGTACCTGCGGGACCTGACCATCTACAGCGACCGGCTCGCTCAACCGTATTTGAATGAGCCCGCGAGGGTGAATGATGTCGAGCAGCGAATGCCGGCGATCATTGATGGATATCACTGGAGCCGGAGTGCTCAGGAGCCCGCGGGGGGATACTTCATTTCCGAAGATTCGCGATTGATGCTTGCTGGAGCACCGAGCGTAAAGGAAGATTCCAGATCCTTGGAAGTTGATCTGCCCGTGGTCGGAGGACAGACCCTAAGAATCAGATTTACTGAATCGCGACTGTCCGCTGAGTTTTCTGCAGATTTTGCTCTCTCGCTGGAGTGGGATTCTTCAAAATCATCGCTGACAAAGATAGAGCCGAAGCAACTGGGCTATCGCTGGCAGGGGTTCGAATATCATCTTGTCATCATTTCCGGCAAAGCAACATCCACTGTCGACGGGGTTCAAATACATGCGGTTAACGGCCGGATTGAGCTTGCCATGACCCAGCGAGACTAATCAAGCAGATCCACTTGGATAAAGGATTAAATCATTCTATGACACTTGAGCAACAAATGAAACCGCTGGACTCCGCGCTGTGGGAGATGAGTCTGGCCTTTGAAAATCTGCCCGACGACCTGCTCTGGAAGCGGGCCGACCCGCGTTTGTTGAGCGTGGGGGAATTGGCGGCGCACGTCGCCTATGGCGAGATCGTCTCCATTCTCGGAACATTCGACAGCCCGTTCATGACGCCCGCCATTCGCTACTATCCCTACACACGAGACGAGCAGGTCATTCTGCCGATGAACTCCGAGCAGGTGTGGGAGGAAGTCAAACGGGTTCATGAGGCCAGCAAATCCAGCCTGCTGTCAGCCTCCCCCGACCCAGAAGCCGTCAACCCGCATCGCACGGACTGGAACTGGGGATACACGCTGGAATACATGGCTTTCCATGTGGCATATCACACCGGGCAAATCTATTCCGTTCTCCATCTGCTCGGGTACGAGACCGTCGACAACTAAGGCTTACGCTCGTGCCCTCCACTTTTTGATGAAAGGAAAGATGTCGCTGGCCGCCAGGTGAAGGGCGACCCAGAGGGTGAACCACTGGACGCCCAGGATCGGCTTCAGCCAGAAGAGCGGCTCATAGAATGCTGTCAGCCACCCCAGCCCGATGATCGCACTATTGATGGCGAGGATGGCCCAAGGGGTCAGCAGTTTGTCCGCTGTCTTTGCTTTGGCATGACCGAAGAAGTAGCTTCCGAAATAGTGGAAGTAGCTCCCGGCGGCGATGTGGAACACATAGACGCCCGCGAGAAATGTCGGCCCTCCGTATCGCCCCACCGTCCCCCAAACCAGCGCTTCGGCTACAAAGAACAGGGAGAGCAGGGGGCTGCGGGCGTCCCCGATTGAGAGCTTCTTCCAGCCTCCCGCGCAGAGGACGAGCGCTCCCAATGCCAGCGAGACGATCCAGATCACCCAGGGGAGCGATCCATTTTTGCCGACATCGAGCAGCACCAGGCTGAGCCAGGTGAAGGTCAGCAGCGGCTGATAGGAGGCGACCCAGCGGATGAAGTTCGTGCTGCGGCCCTCGAATGACTGCTCCGCTATGAGAAAGTGGTCGATGAAATAGACCCAAACCACCGCGCCAAAGAGGGACACGCCCATCGCGTATCGCGCTCCCAGCAATGCGATCGTGGTCAGCGCGAGGCACGCGACATAGAGCGCCAGCCTCCGCTCGCGAATCCGAACCAGAGCGCTGCCCTGCCCGCGGAACGCATAGACAAAATGAGCCCACCCCGCCCAGGCGGTGCAGGCATAGACATTCCCTACTTCTGGGGACCAATGCTGCGACATCGCCTTGAGCTCGGCGTCGGGGATCGGCGATAGGGAAGAGCAAAGGTGAGCCCGATGACCAGAAAGGTCAGGCCAAGGACAACTGCCGGCTGCGCCGGGGATCGGCTTGTTGGCTCCGGCATGGATGTGAACAGGATTCTACTTTGCGATGCTTGAACTTTTGCTGAAGTGATGTTCTGCAAGAACGGAAGTGCAGGCGAAGCCCGCACCACAAAGCAAAGTTGTGGTGCGGGCATCTGCCTGCAGCAGTTTAGTTTGCCAAGTCGAAGCGGTCCAGGTTCATCTCCTTGGTCCAGGCGGCTACGAAGTCGCGGACGAGCTTTTCGCTGGCATCCTCGCTGGCATAGACTTCAGCCAGAGCGCGCAGGATGGAGTTTGATCCGAAGACAAGGTCGGCTCGGGTGGCGGTCCACTTCAGTTCTCCGCTCCGGCGATCCCGGCCCTCGAACACGGTCGAGGCTTCCGTGGCTGGCGACCATTCCGTGCTCATGTCGAGCAGATTGACAAAGAAGTCGGTGCTCAGAACTCCTGGCTTGTCCGTCAGAACGCCATGCTTGGAGCCACCGGAATTTGCTCCGAGAGCCCGCAGGCCGCCCACCAAAACCGTCATCTCGGGTGCGGTCAAGGTCAGAAGCTGCGCCTTGTCGATCAGCAGATGCTCGGCGAAGGCCGCATTTGCTCCGCGAGCGTAGTTGCGGAATCCATCGGCCGCAGGTTCCAGCACAGCGAAGGAATTAACATCAGTCTGCTCCAGTGTCGCGTCGGTTCGGCCCGGTGAGAAGGGCACGGTCACCTCTACTCCTGCGGCGCGGGCCGCCTGTTCGACACCCGCGTTGCCGCCGAGCACAATCAAATCCGCCAGTGAAACCCGCTTTCCAGTTCGGTTGAACTCATCGCCGATCGCCTCCAGCCTGCCAAGCACCTTGGCGAGGACTTCGGGCTGGTTGACTTCCCAATCCTTCTGCGGAGCCAGCCGAATCCGTGCTCCGTTGGCGCCTCCGCGCTTGTCGCCTCCGCGGAAGGTCGAAGCCGACGCCCATGCCGTGCTCACCAGTTCGGAGACTGACAAGCCGGAGTCGAGAATCTTCGCCTTCAAGGCTGCTGCATCATTCTCGTCAATCAGCGGATGGTTGACTGCCGGAAGCGGGTCCTGCCAGATCAGTTCTTCACGCGGAACTTCGGGGCCGAGGTAGCGCGAGCGAGGACCGAGGTCGCGGTGGGTCAGCTTGAACCAGGCGCGGGCAAATGCCTCCGCGAACTCCTGCGGGTCTTCCAGGAACCGGCGGGAAATCTCCCCGTAGATCGGGTCGAAGCGCAGTGAGAGGTCGGTGGTCAGCATGGTCGGACGGTGCTTCTTCGACGGATCATGGGCATCCGGGACGATCTCCGGCGCGTCTTTAGCGATCCATTGGTGGGCGCCTGCTGGGCTCTTGGTCAGCTCCCATTCAAAGCCGAAAAGGTTCTCGAAAAAGTTGTTGCTCCACTGCGCGGGGGTGGTCGTCCAGATGACTTCGAGGCCGCTGGTGATCGTGTCGCCGCCCTTTCCGCTGCCGTGGCGGTTGTGCCAGCCGAGGCCTTGAGCCTCGAGGTTCGCCGCCTCCGGCTCGTCGCCGACATTCTCGGCTGAAGCCGCGCCGTGGGTTTTGCCGAAGGTGTGGCCGCCTGCGATCAGGGCGACGGTCTCCTCGTCGTTCATCGCCATGCGGGCGAAGGTGTCGCGGATGTCATGGGCTGCGGCGAGCGGGTCGGGGTTGCCGTCCGGTCCCTCGGGATTGACGTAGATCAAGCCCATCTGAACCGCCGCGAGCGGATTCTCCAGATTGCGGCTGTGGGTTTTGCCGTCGGCCTCGTCGTCGGTCACGAGGACGGCCTCATCCTTCGGTTTTTCGACTCCCGGGTCGCCTTGAGCGTAGCGGATGTCGCCGCCGAGCCAGGTTGTTTCGCTGCCCCAATAGACATCCTGATCCGGCTCCCAGGTGTCCTCGCGGCCCGCGCCGAATCCAAAGGTGCGGAAGCCCATCGTCTCCAGAGCGACGTTGCCGGTGAGGATCATCAGATCGGCCCAGGAGATCTTTTGGCCGTACTTCTGCTTGATCGGCCAGAGCAGGCGGCGCGCCTTGTCGAGGCTCACGTTGTCGGGCCAGCTATTGAGCGGAGCGAATCGCTGCTGACCGCGACCGCCGCCGCCGCGTCCGTCCTGGATGCGGTAGGTTCCGGCGCTGTGCCAGGCCATGCGAATGAAGAGGGGGCCGTAGTGTCCGTAGTCGGCAGGCCACCAATCCTGCGAGTCCGTCATCAGCTTGCGGAGGTCGCTCTTCAGCGCCTTGTAGTCGAGCTTTGCGAATTCCTCACGGTAGTTGAATGAATCGCCCAGCGGATCAGACTTGGAGGAGTGCTGGCTGAGCAGATCGACACGGAGTTGGTTCGGCCACCAATGGCGGTTCTGGGTGCCGCCGTTTTCGAAGCCCGGCACGCCGGAAAATGGACATTTGGATTCACTGGACATGGTTTGTTTCTTCTCGCTTCAATGATTCTTTTGACAGTCGGGGCAGAGCCCCCAATAGACGACTTCGGCCTCGTCGATCACGTAGCCGTGGTCTTCGGCGGGGTGCAGGCAGGGCGTTTCGCCCACGGCGCAATCAATGTCGATGATCGCCTGGCACCTGCGGCAGATCAGGTGGTGGTGGTTGTCGCCGACCCGCCCCTCGTAGCGAGCCGGCGACCCCGCGGGCTGGATCCGACGGATGAGACCGTTGTCGGTCAGCACACCGAGAGCGTCATAGACCGC
>JAEYWW010000029.1 GCA_023428805.1 Armatimonadota bacterium
AAAACTCGACCGGGATGGCTTATTTTGGCTTCCAGATCACCGAGCCGTCAGCCCTCACAGACGCCCTGCCTTCCGGAGTTTCGACATAGCCAATTTCCGTGTCTGGCTCAACTTTTGAGAGGTCCCCGCCAGATAAAGTGAACGTGAATCCACCCAGCATTTCGCGGTTTTTGATGTAGGGCATCACGACTTCCTCAAAATTGGAATCGGGGAGCAGATCATCATAATCGGCTCCGTAAATGATGAGGGCAAGTCCAACCTGCTTCGCCTTGTTCATCGCGTCCGACTTGATCGCGATTCTTCGGGCTATGGCGTAGGCTTCCAGATCAACCTTCACGAGACGCCGCACCCAGAGCATTCGATTCTGAAGGAAGGTCACGCAGGACAGGCCGGGAGCAACGTCCGCGCTTGTGACACCTGTGGCGATCAATGCCGCTGGCTGGGGGCCGACATCGGGGAAAGCGTGAAGCCACGCCTCGCGTCTCGGTTCAGCGCCGCGCAGATTTGCAATCAGTTCTGCCTTCGACGCATCCTCGACTTCGGCGCTCTTGATCCATTCCTTTCTCATCTCCTCGAAGTCGATCGGCTGGACGCGTCCGCTGTCGAGCAGGACTGCCGCCTGGCGATCTTTCAGCAGCATGATGCCGTACTTGTCGGACCAGCCTGCAAATCCCCACTCTTTGAGCGCGTTCTCCAGCCCCGCAGGCAATGGAAGAGCAGCACCGTTGCTGCCGATCACCTTCATGATCGGAGCGGCATTTGTTCGACTCGTGGCAATCCCCAGCGCGCACCCTTTGCCGAGAGAGGTGAATTCGACGTCCATATCATTCGGAAAGAGGTTCAGTATCTTGCCCGTTCCGACGTGGATTGTTCGATTTTCGTATCGATCCTCCGCCTGTGCCGCAACGATTTGGACAATCTCAGTTCCCTTCACCCAGTATTCCGAGAGGTACAGGGTATGTCCGCTGATCTCGCCCACCCATCGCGTCTGAAGATTCTTGGGATTGACCACGCCGAGTCGAATCGGTGCCGGGACTTCCGGTTTTGTGGTTAATGAGAGGTCGCTCAGGGCCGCATCGACCTCGGGCTTGAGCGACCGCGCCGCCACAAGCAGATGAGCGCCGCTGGGGCTCCAGGACGTGCTGACAACATCGCTGACCACGGGTTCGGGCGGGAGCATCAGCCAGCCGTTTTTCAGAGTCTGAACGCCGTCGCGGGTCAAGCTCAATGTTGCGCGGGAATCCGAAAACCACATATCCTGGGCCGCAACGGTTCCGCCGATGAAGGCGACGCCAGCCCCGATCAAGATGGCAATGCTCTTTTTCATTGTGGATCAGCCACCCACTTGACATGACCATCCGCATACGCGACAATGCGGCCGCCGCTCATCGGAATGTGTCCGATCTCCGTTTCCGCTGGGCGCTCAAGCTTCATGAAGTCGCCCTGGGGAATGGTGAAGACAAAGCCATCGAACAAGGCGCGGTTCTTCGTGTAAGGCTCCAGCAGGGTCAGCGGATCGCCCCCATCCCACATATCCTCGTTGTCTGCGAGGTAGATCTGCAATGCAGTCGCAACCTGCTTGGCGCGGCTCATCGCCTCAGTTCGGTTCGCCGCTGCAAGAGCCGCCGCATAAGCTTCCAGGGAAATCGGTTGAAGCGTGCGGACCCATAGCATGCGCTGGCTGGTATAGCCCACGTTCACCTCGTTCGGTGACAGTCCGCTCCATTCAACGTGCTGGCAGACATAGGTCATAGCTGGTGTTTTGCTCCCATGCGGGCGGAGATAGAGGATTTCAGCAACCGGACCAGGGCCGTTCTCAAGGAAAAACTTTGCGGTCTGCTGTGCGGCCTGCATCTCCAGCTTGCCCGCTGTCTCAAAAGTGAAGTCCTTGGTGAGGATGCGGGGCCGCTCCGGGGCTCCGGGAGAGAAATGCAAGAACAGAGTGCCGCCCTTGACATTTTCATAGGGCCTCCAACGATCGCTGATGGCGCGTCGGAGCGTCTCATGGGGTGCCACCAAATTCCCATTCCGGTCAATCTGCATCACTTCGGCTTTACGCGTAGTCATGTTGTCAGCCAGCACGAGAAAGAGATTGATCGCTGGATTGGCGAAAATCTCATAGTTGACTGGCTCGGTTTCGGCATGACTCACTCCAAGTTCGGACCAGCGCGCCGCTCCAATTCGGGCTGAAATCACCGCCTGTCCGACATTCTGCTTCGAGGGAGATTGCGGGTCGAAATAGACTACTTTCGCAATGAGCGCCTGATCACCGGGACACCAATCGATCTGGGTTGGATGGCAGTTTGCGGGCAAATCTGGCATCCACCGTACGCGCTCAGTTTGGGCCGCCCAGGTGCCGATCCTCTGCCGGCCAAGCACAGGAGCCTCGCCCTGAGCCGTGCCGTTGAGAAGATCGACGATGGCCTTGGTTTCGTCAGTGCGATCTGCAGTGATGAATGCGATTGATTTGGAGTCGGAACTCCACACCGCTGATTCGACATCTGCGGCAACTGCTTTCGGTGGGAGCAGAAGGAAAGCCTCCTTCTCCGTCGCCACCATGTCCTTGACGCTCACCGGCTGCGTCTGCGGCAGCGCCGCGATCATTAAGATTGACAAGCTCAGAATCATCTTCAACCCTCTGCACGTTTCTTGAGCGCACCTGCAAGCAGGCCCGCATTGGATTTGCGGCCCGCCAGTTCAGCCGCACGGTCGTAATAGCTGATGGCCATTCGGGATTGTCCGTCCCGCATCCACCAATCTCCCAAAACCAGACAGGCTTCTATCCTCTGACCGATGGGAAATTTTTCGGTGCTTTGACCAACGCCCGGAAGTCCCCTTCCTATTTGAGAACCCACCGCAATGTCCGAAAGCTTCATTCGATTTTCGGGCGAGTCGATTTGGGCGATGGACCAGACCACCGCTTCATCATCCACGACGTTCTGCTTCTGCTTGGGCGCGGTGCGGATCGCGTCAACGTACTTGCCCTGCCGAGCGAGGGTTCGTGCGGTCAGCCGATTGGCGGCAGGCGCATGGGCCGCTGATTTCTGTGAGACCAATCGAGCGCGTCGTGCCGCGCCATCCCAATCCAGCGTGAGCAGGGCGAGGTGAGCGCATTCCAATCGCCAGGTCCAGCCGGAAACAATCTTCTGCTGAGGGAGGTTTTCCGACCCCGCCGGCCGAATCGCCACCATGGGCAGCGTGGGTTCGACAGCGAAGATGGATTCCGGAGCGGATGCAAGCAGTTCTTCATTCGTGCGAAGCGCAAGAAGCCAATTCTCCGCCTTCAGCGCGCCAAGGCCGTCCTGGACAAGCTGTTTCTGCTGTCGATCCAAGAATGTCCAAGTGTCCACACGAGAAAGTGTCTCCTCAGTCGGCGCACTCCACGCAGCGCACGAAGCCGCGAGAATCAGGGACATGCCAGCGAGCCTCATGAACTTCATTTTGGCTCAGAAAACGGTTCAGCAGACTCCAGCGCCTCGAGATTTGAACGCCAAAACACCAAATTCCACAAGCCTGAGATGACCGGGAAGGCGGCCTTTAGACGAAGATTCGGTATGGCAGGGCCTCAATGCCCTCATTGCGAACCGTCATGGATGCCAGCCAGCCATGATCGGGATGATGACCGACACGGTGAACTTCGTGGCTCAGTTCAAGGGGGTGATCGGTCCGCACAACAAGCCAAGTCTTGTTGGTGTGTCCGCGCGAATGGATTCTCATCAAAACCTCCTGCCCGGAGTAGCACCCTTTGGTGTAGCTGATCGTCCGCTGCTCGAACTCTGATCCAAGCTCGGGCGGCAGACTCTTCTCATTCGTGTCGATCCCAAGCAGCGGTGTCCTGGCCGCGAGGGTCGCCACATTCCATGCTTCATCGGAAAGCGAAGGGGTGTCCAGCGCGTGCTCCAGCACGACATCCCATCCGGGAATTCCGAGCCTCAGCGACTGAATCGCGAACTCGCCGGGGGCCGCATCCGGGCCTGCAAGCGTTGCCGGAATGCCAGGCACTTCCGCAGCCTGTACATCCTCCATGATCACGAACTCCTCCACCCTTCGCAGAATCACATCGGGCCGCTCCGCAAAGACCAGCCAATCCTCGTCTCTCCGTCGAAGGTGCAGAATGTCCTCCAACTGCCCCGTGGCCTTGCAGAGGCAGGCCATGACACTCTGCCCAACCCCCACTTTTCTCAGGTCTTGCGTCACCTGCCCCTGCAGCCACGACCCTGCATCCATGCCCGAAAATTTGAGCATGGCGGCATGAGAGATCGGCCTCCACACCAAACCTTCCCGCAAGCCCTTCAGTTCTTCGGCGGCAGAATTCATCCCTGCTCTTGTATAACGGAAGGAGCGGAGCAATTGCGCGACGATGGGACTGGTTGGCCTGATTCTTTTTGGTTTGGGCCTCGGCGTGGCAAGCGCGGAGGTTGAGGTCTTCGAGCGTTCCGCCGCCCGCGATATCCGCTCCCGTCTGCAGGGCGACAACGCAAAGGTTGATGTCGATGTCATGCTCGACGGCTTTCGCTTTGGAAGCGTCGCAACCGCCGACATCAACGCGGAGAACTTCTCCCTCGAAGGCCTCCCTCTCTTCACAGAGCCGGATCGAAGCACGGCGGGCCGAATCGGAAACCTCCGTCTGAACCTGCGCGATTTCGTGCTTCGGGGATTGAAGGTCGAAGAGCTGAAGGCCGATATTCCGGGATGCCGATTTGACCTCAATCTTGCGCTTAAGAAGAGAGAACTCCGGCTCAGTCGCAGCGGGGTGGGCGACGGATTCGTGAAGATTCATCAAGATGACCTCGCCCGGTGGATCGCCAGGAAATTTGCGGAAATCAAAACATGCCGCGTGGATGCCAGCAGGGGAACGGTGCTGGTGGAAGGCTATGGTGAATTCCTGATCGTCAAGACTGAATTTCAAGTCCTCGCCAAGCTCAAGGCGGTGGATGGAACAAAGCTTGTGCTCTCGGACGCAAAGATTTGGTTCAATTGGCAGCGGGCCGACGCCCAGGCGTCCGAGCAGCTCTTGAAAACGCTGAACCCCGTGGTGGACCTCAGTGCAGATTTGGGACTCTACGATGCCGTCATGGTCGAGGAAATCGACGCGCGCGATGGCTATGTCACGGCGAGGGGGAAGACGAAGATTCCGACAAAGCCGACAGCCGATCCTTTGACGCTACTGCGGTTGTGAGCGGCCGGAAGATGAAGGTGGCCGGAAGCAGAATGGCGGCCATCAGCGAGAACCCCATTTCCATCGCACCCCATCGCGCAATTTGACCGCGAACCAGTTTGCGCGCCGTCTCGGGAACCTTGAGCATTGGCACCCCCGCTCCCATCGCGGTCAGACAGGCCGCCCCCCAGGGGAATAGGGGACCAATCAAGACTGAAATGAGATCGTGGAAGATGATCCGCTTCGGCATGACCGCTTCGAAGATTCCCGCCGGGATGAACAGAAGAAACC
>JAEYWW010000044.1 GCA_023428805.1 Armatimonadota bacterium
CGTGATGACCGCCCGAGGCCCTTCAACCGAGATCGCGACCAGGGCGGCGAACGAAAGCCATGGGAGAATCGAGGGGATCGGCCCTTCAATCGCGACCGCCAGGACAAGCCCTGGGAGAGACGTGATGACCGCCCGAGGCCCTTCAACCGAGATCGCAATGACCAAGATCGAGGAGGAGATCGACCGTTCAACCGCGACCGCGAAAACAAGCCGTGGGAGCGCAGAGATGATCGTCCGCGTCCATTCAACCGAGATCGCAACCAGGGCGGCGAACGCCCGCCTTTCAACCGCGACCGGGGCGCGGAGGGAGATCGCAAGCCGTGGGAAAACCGCGATGGACGCCCCCCGTACAATCGGGATCGCCAGGAGGGCGGAGACCGTCCCTTCGAGCGCAAGCCCCGACCGCCTTATGGGCAGAATCGTGACTCGAAGCCTTGGCAGAAGCGAGAAGGCGGCCCCGACAACCGCGATCAACGACCAGGCGGTTACCCCAAGCGACCCTATCGCAAACGCGAAGAAGACTGAGCCACCGTTTGTGGCATGGGCATCCTGCCCATGAGTCCCCCGGGCATCCTGCCCGGGGTTTTGTCTTTTCCAGACCCGACCTCCGCATCTGCTTGTCCGCTATCCTTTCTTCATGCCTCAAGAGTTCGCCACAGACCGCTACGACAAGATGATCTACCGCCGCTGCGGACGGAGCGGGCTTCGGCTTCCCGCGATCTCGCTCGGGGCTTGGGAGACTTTCGGAGGCTATCGCGGAGAGGATGTCGCGCGGGAATGTCTTTTCGGAGCATTCGATCTCGGCATCACCCACTTTGATCTCGCCAACAACTACGGCACCCCTCCCGGCAATGCCGAGATCGTCTGCGGGAAGATCATCAAAGAGATGCCGCGAGATGAGTTGATCATCTCGAGCAAAGCGGGCCACCTCATGTGGCCCGGCCCCTACGGCGAATGGGGCTCCAAAAAGTACATCATTGCCAGCTGCGACCAGAGCCTGAAGAGGATGGGAGTGGACTACTTCGACATCTTCTACAGCCACCGCTTCGACCCCGAAACCCCATTGGAAGAGACCATGGAGGCCCTCGAGCAACTCGTCCGCCAGGGCAAGGCGCTCTACACGGGAATCAGCAGCTACAGCGGAGCATCCACGAACGAAGCCGTCGGAATCTGCCGCGAGCGGTACTGGACCCGCCCAATCATCCACCAGCCCTACTACAACATGCTGGGCCGGGGCATTGAAAAAGACCTGGTGCCGCAGGCGCAGAGACAGGGCATCGGCATCATCGCGTTCTGCCCCCTTGCAAGCGGAATCCTGACCAGCAAATACCTCGATGGCGGCATCCCCGCACAGAGCCGGGCCGCCGAAAAATGGGGCGAGGATTGGGTGCGCCGGAACCTGAGCCCGGAGAGGCTTGAAGCCTTGAAAACGCTCAACGAAGTGGCAGAAAATCGAGGCCAAACTCTGGCCCAAATGGCGCTCGCGTGGGTGCTCCGATTGCCTGAAGTCTGCAGCGCTCTCATCGGCGCAAGCTCTCTGGCGCAAATCCAGGAGAACGTCGCTGCTTTGGAAAACATGGCCTTCTCGGCAGAAGAACTGGAGCGGATCGACAAATTAGTTCCAGCGTAATCAGAAAAATAGGAGTTTTTCGCGGTAAATCCACTGTTGAGCCTCGGGTATCAGGCACAATTGCGCCTGCTTATCCACACTTTGGGATACTTTTCATGAAACGTGCCTTCACCCTGATCGAGCTGCTGGTCGTGATCGCCATCATTGCGATCCTCGCCGCCATCCTTTTCCCCGTCTTCGCCCAGGCGAAGCTCGCCGCGAAACAGTCTCGCTCCCTTTCGGAGATGCGCCAGCTTTCTATGTCAGTGATGATGTATGCCGGAGACGCCGATGACTACTTCGTGCCGGCTTCCGCACGTTCCACCAACCCGGCTGACACTCCGACGATTTGGACTGAGGGCCTTCTTCCGTACGTGAAGAACACCGCAATTTTTGTCGCTCCGGATTCCGGAGGAGCCTTCGCCGCAGACTGGGGCACTCGACGCCACCAGAGCGTCGGCTACAGCGATGCCACCGGTGTTGACATGACTTCAACCTCCGTCCCCGGCGCCGCCACTCCTGGCACCGAAGGCTTCCAGAACGCCGCCAATTTCGGCGAAGCAGAAGAAGCCTCAAAAGTCGGGCTTTTCGCGATCACCGCGAACGCCAAGGCGAACGACACGACGACCAAGCACCGTGGCTACGTGTTCAATCCGTACAATGGCTTGAACTCCCCGGACGGAGACTATTACAAGGGTCTTCCGTTGATTTCCGACCGCGACCTTGTCACGACCGCTGGCGATGTGAATTATCCGACTTCACCTTCGCTCGCTGCCGGAGCTCTCAAGCCCATCTATGCTCGCTTCGGCGCAGATGGACGAAACAACGGCCGCACGCCGATCATCTTCGCGGACGGCCACTGCAAGGTCTACACCGCCAAGGCGCTCAACTCGTTCGGAACCGTCACCTGGCGCTTCCGCTGAACGGGCATATTCGATCAACGAAAGGGGGATGCTGACCGCATCCCTCTTTCTCGTTTATCCTGTGCTCTGCATCGCAGCGGCAATCCCCGCCAGCGTCTGCACCAGGGCTCGCTTTGTTTCCGGCGATGCATCTCCATTGTCAACCGCATCCATCAACGCGATCTGAAGAACGTTGAGGGGGTAGACCAGCGGGTTTCTGAATTCGACTGTCCGACGAACCATCTTTGCGCCGGAGAGAAGCTCTGATTCGCCGGCCACCGCCAGCACCGCCTGGATGGAAGCATCGTGCTCACGATCAAGCTTTTCCTGGCAGAGCTTTGTCGCACCGTGTCGCTCCGCACGCTCGTTGTACAGCTTCGCCGTCGGCCAATGCGCGCGCATCAGTTCCAACTGTGCATTGTCGATCACCGTTCGGAAAAAAGGCCAGCTTCGATAGAGCAGGTTCAAGCGTTCAGTGTTGCCCGCCAATCCCGTACCCAATCCGTACCACCCCACCATCAAATGGCGAGACTGCACCCAGGCAAAATTCCACGGAATCGCGCGCAGGTCGTCCAAACCCACCAACTGATCGCTGCTTCTCCCCACCGGACGGCTCGCAATCGGCATCAAGCTGATATGCCGAATGGGAGTGGCGTGAATGTAGAAAGTCCAAAAATCCGGATTCTCATACACAAACTCACGATACGCGCGGCGCGAGGCATCCGCGAGTTCGTCAATGAGTGCAGGTTCGCCCTGAATGGACACCCTCGATGGCGAGGTCGTCTTGATGACCGCCGCCGTGATCTGCTCCAAATGCCGTTCAGCCAGAGCCGCCAGACCGTAGCGGAATGAGATCACTTCGCCCTGCTCCGTGAATCTAATCTGGCCGCAGAATGACCCCGGAGGCTGGCTGGCAATCGCCTGGTTGGCCCTTCCCCCGCCTCGACCAACA
>JAEYWW010000042.1 GCA_023428805.1 Armatimonadota bacterium
GACATGGATTGTCCGACGCATCCGGTACTGGAGTTAATAAAGAAAATGAAGAGCATTCTCATTCTGGCCGCCATGGGCGGACTGGCCGCAGCCAGTTCCGCGCAGTCGCTGGAATCCCCCACCAACCTCGCCATTCGACTGGGCATCCACTTCCCATTTGACGAGAATGTGCGCGACGCGTCCGGCAATCTCGTCAACGTTGGCGTTGACTTCTTCCTGCAGCGCTCCCTCCTCAAGGGCGAGCGAACGGAGAGCTATTTCTCGGTGGACTGGCTCTCGAAATCGGGCAACGGCGACAAGGGCAACATCTTCCCGATCCTCATCAATCAGCGATGGTATTCCCCGCAGGCTACGGGCGACGAGAATCGCACCTACTTCCATGCGGGAGTCGGCGCGGCTCTGATGGACGTCGGAAGCAGCGACACCGTTCTCGCAGCCCGAATTGGCGCGGGCGTGGAGTTCAGCAAGCATCTCTTTGGTGAAGCGAACTTCCTGATCACGGGCGATGCTGACGGATACCGCGGCACCGGCATCGGCCTTCAGCTCGGCTACCGCTTCTAAGAAGCGCACGCAGGCAGGCGGGAAGTTTGTCTTCCCGCCTGCTTCTTTATTGGGCAAGCACTTTTTGGCAGAGGGACCGCACTTCCTCTTCCGACATCGTCTGCGCGCCATCTTTTGTCAGGCGGCAGATGAGGGGCGTTCCGCCTCGGAACCCCCCGGTCGCGGAATCGAGGGATGCCGCAATATCGAGGATGCGGATTCCGTCTTCCAGCACTTCCCGTTCACTCCGCTCCGCCCACGGGCCTTTTGTGCGGATCAAATACTCGAATGCCCCACGGATTCTTTCGGAACCTGATCCCGCACAAGCGTAATCTGCATCCTGGAATCTCGCTCCCGCAGTGTCGAAGAAGTACACCCCGAAGGAATCCGTGCGCGGATCATAGGCGGCGGCGATAGGCAGAAACACACCCACACCCTGCATCGCCATGGACATGTTTCCAGCCAAGGCACGAGAAATCTCCATCAGCTTGCCATTCGTTGAAATCGCCTGGAGATTCAGCCTCTCGTAAAATTTGAAGGAATGCCGGAGATAGCGGCAGATTTCGAGGGATCGAGCGTAGGCGCCCGAGATGGCCACAACCGTGTGCGGATCAAGAACTTCGATCTTTTCGGCCTTCTCGTACATGATGAGGCTGCCCATGGTCGCGCGGCGATCCGCGAGGATGAACGCGCCATCCTTCCAGCGAAGCGCCAGCACCGTTGTGCCGTGCACCTCGCCTTGAAGGCCCGTTTCGGGAGTCTTCCAGTCGACAAGCTGCGCGAAGCTGCGGGAATTGGCTTCAATCATTCGCCAGATCGCTGGCGGTATTTCTTCGCCTGGTCGGGATCGACATTCTTCATGCGCTTCAAAAGTTCATTGGGAGCCGCTGGGCGCTCGATTTTCGGCTTGTTTGGGCCATCCTCATCGCCGAGCTTGCGCTCAGGAGCGGGCTCAGCAGGCCGCGTGAGCCGATCGGGCGTCATTGAGACGATTTTTCTCTGATCCATCTGCAGAAGTCCTCTTGTGATTCTACGCCGAGAAGACCATCGTCGTACTCCCAGTCCGGCGGAAGCTGCGCTTCCAGAGAATGATCGCCGTCACGAAAAACCACGCTTCCCCAAGATGCCGTCGCCAAGTTCTGCCGAAGCCGGGTCACAGCCAGGCCGCGAGCGCGGGCACGCGTGGGCTCCATCACATTCGCCAGCCTCTTGTCCAACTCTTCCTGCTCAGGCTGCGGATCGACATACCCTCCTTCGACAAGCGCAGAAAAAAGGCTTTCGTCAGGGTCAAGCGAGGAATAGGACAGGTCGAGGGCCTGAAGATGAGGATCATCCCAGGCAATCTGCTCGGACTCCCGGAACTGCTCGATGATCTGCCGCTTGGCCGCCCAGTCAACAGAACGGGCGAATTCCTCGGGATGACTGAATTGAATGCTCAGCAGGCGCCGCGCAGCACCGGCGATCTGCGCTTCCCCTTCGTCAAGTTCCAAGTGGTTTTCCGCAGCGTCTAGGAGCGATTCCATGATTTGGCGGGGAGTGGTCCAGCTTCGACCTTCCAGTTCGAGCCGTGGCTCTTCGTGCAGTGTGCGGCTGACGGTACGAATGGCGGCAACGGGGTCCAGTAAGTTCCAGCGCGGCAGCTTTCCTTCAATCTCCAGCCTGATTGCCCACTGCATCAATGCGGCTTTTCGGGCCGTGCATCCCGCCATCATGTTGGCATCAGTGGCGATCACGTGAACCCGAATCCACTTGCGACGATCCGCGTGGGGCTCATCGCGGGTATTGAAGATCGGACGGCGGGCCAGGGTCTCCGCATTCGCGCGCTCCATGAAAAAATCCGCCCGTTGGCTCATCTGAAAGTCGCACTTCGGGCCAGATTCGCTCCCAACTTTGCCCGCCCCGCAGACGATGATGCGAGATGCCAAGATGGGGGTCAGCGCGGCATAGAGCCTGTCAAAGCCAAGTTCGCGGGGGGCAAGATAGCTTTCATGGGTGCCGTAGCTCGCGCCGTGGAAATCTGTGTTGTTCTTATAGACCTCCACTTTGCGGCCTGATTCACGCTCGAATGCCTTGGCCGCCCGCCAAACCGCAAGCTCTCCCGCCCTGTCGTGCAAAGCCAGCTCCAGGGGGCTCCAGCATTCAGGAGTTGCATATTCGGGATGCCCGTGATCATTGTAGAACCGCGCCCCGTTCGGAAGGATTCGGTCAGACCGCACATCCGCGTCCGGTCCACGCGCTTTGCCCGCATCGAACATCGCATCCCGCTCATCGTAGGCGAGCGCTTTGAGCTGAAAGCCCCGAAGGTCGTTCCGAGGTGATTCAGAGCGGTAGTCCCAAACAGCAAGATGGTCGTCTGGATAACTCCGGACGACCATCTGTGAGTCTTCGATCTGATCTTCCGCGCCTCTCCCCTCTACTGCAAGACCGTACTCGGTCTCGATTCCGCAGAGGATGCGGCGCATGTGATCAGCGGCGGAAGGCGATGAACGTTCCCGTCTTCGGCAGCGTGAAGGATGCCGGAGCGGTGGTGACGTTGAAGTTGCCCTGCTTGATCAGACCACCCTCCAGAGTGACACCGCTGACTGTGCCCGACGCCTTGTTCGAGCCATCTGCGTTGTCGATCTGATTGATCGGCCAAAGCTCAATGGTGCCGCTCGCGCCCGCAGTCTTGACTCGTCCCTGCCACATTCCGGTGACCTGCCCATTGCCGTTCCGGCTGAAATAGACAACCTGGAAGTCGTTGAGTCGGCGGCTGTTCGGGAAGACGATGGCGTTTGTTGGCTGCAGGTTGCTGAGAACCTCGGTGTGTTCCTTCCAGCGTCCCTGAAGCGCGGTGATGTTGGCCGCGGTGTTGCGCGGATCCGGTTCAAGGGTCGTAAAGGTGCCCGGAAACGGAATTCCGTTCTGGGTGGTCGGAGCCTTGAGAATGCCGTCTTCGATCAGGATCGGCTCAAGCACGTTGAAGGAGCCGACTGCGTCGAAGCCGGCGCTCATCGCGATCTGGTCTCCCGTGAACATCACTCGCTCTGCGGCCTGACCATTCACCATGGTCGGGCGGGCGGCGGCGGCCATCGCGCTCAGGTTGAACGACACGTGGTCGCTCAAGAAGGCGTTCATGCGGTTGTCGACCGGATCGTAGTTCTCCAGCTCAAACACGCCCCGGTCAAAGACCACCTGGGTGCCGTCGTGGAAGATCGTCTGGTCGTTCAGGTTCACCTGAATCGTCACCTGGCGTCCCGGGTAAAGGGTCATGTCCAGGTCGAAAAGGGGAGTGACTTCAAACGGAGTTGTGAAGATCGTCCTGAATCCGCCGCCCGCCAATTCCTCGTCCATCTGGTCGATGCGGAGGGGGAACTTGGTGTACGTTTTGAACGCGGTGCCCGTCGCCAGTGTCGTGGCAAAATTGAACGAGTTGTCGGTGTATCCGTCGAGCGCAAAGCGCACATTCGTGCCAGTCTGGCTCGGGGGAAGGACATCGGTGCCTGCATTCTGCACGCTGATGTTCTTCAGGACAACGTACTGCGAACCGATGTCGCGGCGACCTTGACCCGAGAGGTAATAAACCTGCACGTCGGTGCCAGCCGGGAGGTTGACTGTCGGCAGTCCTCCACCGGCGTTGCCGCCTGCATTTCCTCCGGCGTTTCCACCTGCGTTGCCGCCAGCATTCCCACCGGCATTTCCGCCTGCGTTGCCGGCATTACCGCCGCCTCCACCACCGCCACAGCCGATGACAACGGCCAGCGCCACGTATGCAATCCACCACTTCCTCAAGGCAAAGCTCCTTTACTCAAAAATGCAACATTCAGGTTGCCGCCGGATGTTGTTCTATCCGGCTCGCGGCACACGCGGAAAAACAGCCCGCAAAGATGCCGCGCCTATCGTACTCCATTGGACGCAGCTTTGTCGCTGATAAGTTCGGGTTTCTGCCCGAACGTTCCTTATGGCGGACTGGTAAACTCTTTTTTCCCATGAAGCGGGAAACTTTCCTGGACCTCAATGAGGCGCTCCAGAATCCCGGCAAAAAACTCCTCTTTGCCGTGAGCACAGAACTTGAAGATGAGGAGGACCTCGACCTCCTTGAACCGCTTACGGGAGAAATCGAGGCCATCAGCACGGGCAACGTCCTGCTTTTGAACTCAAAGTTGAAGACGACGCTCGTCACGGAGTGCGCGCGATGCGGAACGCCGATCAACCTTGTTCTCGACTTCAAGATGGAGGATCAGTTCGATGTGGAAGGCGTTCCGAGCTGCTATGCGTCGGACGGCTACGCGCACGTTGTCACCGATGAGCCCTATCCGGTCTTTCAGGGCAATAATCTCATCCGCGATGCCTATCTGCGGCAGGGACTGCTGCTGAACATGCCCCTGCAGCCGCTCTGCACAGATTCTTGGGAAAAGGATTGTCCGAACGCTCCCAAGCTTCCTGAATCGAAAATTGAGGAGGGCCACCCCGCAATGCAGGCCCTTCAGAAGCTGAGGCACGACGAGGAAGACGAGTGAAGATTGTTGTGGACGCGATGGGCGGAGACCATGCCCCTGGCGAAATTGTCGCCGGGGTCAAGTCGGCGGCTCCCCTCGTCCACGGCGAGATCATTCTTGTCGGTCCTGCCGAGGTGATTGATGCGTTGGACCTTCCCTCCAACGTCACCCGCCGACATGCTTCCGAAGTCATTGGCATGGACGACAAGCCGACCGAGGCGCTGCGTAAAAAGAAGGATTCTTCGATTGTTGTGGGCACCGCGCTCGTGAAGAATGGAGAGGCGGACGCCTTTGTCAGCGCGGGCAACACAGGAGCCTGCACGGCGGGGTCACTGCTCTCCTGGCGGCAGGTCGAAGGAGTGCATCGTCCGGCCATCGCATCCGAATTTCCGAACAAATTTGGACGTTTCCTGGTGCTGGATGCGGGCGCATCTCCCGATGTCGATCCCGAGCACTTGGTCGAATTCGCCATCATGGGGCGGGCGGTCGCGCAGAAGGTG
>JAEYWW010000067.1 GCA_023428805.1 Armatimonadota bacterium
TTGGTGGAGGCGCGGGGAATTGAACCCCGTTCCAAAACTGTCGTATCCGCAACATCCACGAGCGTCTCCCTCAATTAAATTTTCGTCGCCAGACGATGCCCAAGGGCAGGCTTTCCGGCGCTTAGCCTGATTGTTTTAGTCCTTGCGGCTCCAGGCGGAAGCCTTCGGACGAGTCGGATTTGGCTACGCTGAAATGAGTCTGACCGACTTAGACCCAAGTTGCGCGCGGTGATTAGGCCGCGTAAGCGAAGTTGTTGTTCGCAGTTGCTTTTTTGCCGCTTTTTACGAGGCCAGCGGCGCCTCGGCTCGCAGTCGTGGAGCGAGTCAGCTCTGTCGAAGCCTGACGCCCCCAACGTGTCACTATTATAGACACTTGTCGGCTTTTCTCCGTTCCAAGGATAGGGAGATTGCGGAAGTTGTGGACTATGCCGCAGATTGTCAAGGAAATTTGGCTGCCCGCTGCGCCAGCGGAAGTTTGGGATCGGCACTCGACGGCCGAGGCTCTCGTTGACCTGTCACCGGATGCAAACAAGCTGAAGCTCCTCCTGCCGGAAGCGCATGTTGCCGAGGATGCCATTCATCGTTTTCGGGTTCATATCCTGGGAATTCCGTTTCTCTGGGAAGCGAAGATCACAGAAGTCTCCCGCCCTCTTCAATTCCGTGACACGGCGCAGAGAAGCATCTTCGCACATTGGTCGCATCTGCATGAGTTCATTCCGGAGCGGGGAGGCACTCTGCTTCGGGACACCGTGGACTATACGCCGCCACTGGGATTCCTTGGAAAGATTGCCGACAATCTTTTTATCCGAAGGATGCTCGAATCCATGTGGCGGCATCGCCATCAAGTTCTTCAGCGTTGGTTTACAAAAGAAACTTGACTCTGAGAGTGGCTGCTGGCCATGATTGTGGAAAACGTCTTTGGGGGAAGGCGAAATGCTGGCAAATATCGCAACGTTTCTTTTGGTTCTCTTCGGGCTGGCAGGCATGGTGGTCTGCCTCAAAAAGCTCTCGCAAAACCGGGCTACTGGCCGATGGCCGACTGTTCCCGGCCGAGTCATCGAATCGATGGTGAAGACCGTCGGGTTCGGAGAAGATGCCCGACACCGGGCCGAAGTTGTGTACGAATATGAGGTCGCGGACAAGAAGCATCAGAGCGGCCGCATCGCATTCCAGGACGATTTGAGCGATGCCAACCTCACCCAGAAGGAAGCCGACGCCCTCGTCAAGAAGTACTCAGTGGGAGAATCCGTCAAGGTTTATTACGATCCCGCCGATGCCCGCGAATCCCTTTTGGAGCCGAAGCTCAACACAACGGTGTATATGGCGATGGTGGCCTTTCTGGTACTCACGGCAGGGACGCTCTGGTGGAGGATCGCTGTCTTCGGACGGCCCGAATTGAGCCCAACCCAGATTCGGGATGAGATGCAGAACCGCAGCGCTCCTCAGAAACCTGATTCTGAACAATAAGCCGCACCCTGCGTCATAGACCGCAAGAGATGCTTTGCGCCGGGAAGCGTAAGGCAGGTGGATTATGTCCTTCAGCGCCTTGCTTGCGGTCGCTCTGATCGGCCAAGCCAGCCAGACTCCTCATAGCGAGGTGTCGCTGATCTCAAGCGTTTCAAAGTTCCAGAGTGGCGCGCCATTCTGGGCGGCAGTCAGATTCAAGATCGAGAAGGACTGGCACATCTACTGGACCAACCCGGGAGACACGGGCGAGCCGACGAACATCAAATGGCAGGTTCCAACGGGCTGGAAAGTGGAGCCGCAAAGATGGCTGCCCCCCAAGAAAGTGCTGACCGGAGACATCGTCTCTTATGCGTATGAAAGTGAGGCCCTATTCCTCGCAAAAATTACCCCGCCCGCCAAGGCCAAGGCCGGAGACATCAAGGTCAGCGCGACTTGGCTGATCTGCAAGGATGTCTGCCTGAAAGCGTCGAAGGAATTGAAGCTCTCCCTTCAACCAGCGGCCAAAGCGGCTGTCAACAAATCTGGTGCGGACCTGATCCAGAAGGCGAGAACTCAACTTCCAGCGTCAGCATCGGGCTGGACATTTTCGGCCAGACGCCAGAACGGTGCCGTGATCTTCAAGGGAGGACACCCCTCGATGACCGTCAACCCCGCAGGGGCATATTTCTATTCTTCAGAGCCCGCAGTTCTGGATCATGGAGCGGCTCAAACGTTTCGCCCCGCCAGCAAATCCTTCTCAGTTCAACTCACTGAATCTGAATTTGCATCCGCTCCCGCCAAACGCCTGCGGGGAGTCCTTGTTCCACCGGCGGGCAAGACATGGCCGAAGGGAACCAAATCGCTTTACATCGACATTCCGATCCAATAACAAGGAGACCAGAAAACATGACATTTGCAGCCATCGCCCTCATGACCTCAGCCACCCTGGCCCCTCAGGGCGGAGCACGAGCCGAGGTCAAAGCCCAAGTCGGCAAAGAAGCCCCAGTCTTCAGCCTTCCCAGCACCGCCAACAAGACGGTGACTCTCGATGAATTCAAGGGCAAGTACGTTGTTCTTGAGTGGACCAACCACGGATGCCCGGTTGTTGCCGGACACTACAACAGCGGAAACATGCAGAAGCAGCAGGCCGCGGCGAAGGACATGGACGTGGTCTGGCTCAGCATCGTCTCCAGCAAGCCCGGCTCCCAGGGAGCGGTCTCTCCCGAAGAGGGAGAGGCCATCCGAAAGGAGAAGAGATTCAACAGCGCGGCCACCCTGCTCGATCCTTCTGGCGCAACTGGCAAAACCTATGGGGCCAGGACAACACCCCATATGTATGTCATCGACCCCAAAGGTGTGCTGATCTACAACGGCGCGATTGACGACAACGCCCGGGGCGACAAAGCCGCTCCCCGCCAGCATGTCCTCGAAGCCCTCAAGGAAGCGATGGCGGGCAAGGAAGTGTCGGTCAAAACCAGCCAGCCCTACGGCTGCGGCATCAAGTACTAAGAATCGACCCAGAACGCTGATTTGACGTGCGGATTCAGGAGGGTGCGTTCCAGCGCACCCTCCTTGCCGTATAGCTCCACTTCCACCGCGAGTTCGGCTCCTTCCTCCACAATCCGCACTGATTCCACGGTCCACCTGTGCTCCATTTGGAACTGCTCCAGGACTGTGTAGAGCACTTCGCGGCTGTCGATGACGATTCGGATCACCCGCTTCTTATTGCTCTTGATGAATTTCCGCTCCGCCTTCTGGACAATGGAGAGAGTGAACAAGGAAAGGATGGTCGCGCAGACCGCTATCGTCAAAAACGGGCCGCCCATGCTCACGGCCATGCCGATCGCGCTCACCCCCCACAGGCTCGCGGCGGTGGTCAGTCCCTTGACGTCCATGCCGACTCTCAGAATCGCACCCGCGCAGAGGAATCCGACACCCGTGACAATCTGTGCCGCGATGCGGCCCGGATCACCGCCGATCTGGCGGCTGACTTCGGTGAAGAGGACGACGCCGAGAACCAGCAGCATATGGGTGCGAACACCCGCCGGATGCCCCTGAACATCCCGTTCCCAACCGATGGCGCCGCCCAAAACAACGGCGACTCCGAGCTTCAGAAGAACCTCCACAACCGACCGATCCCACAAGTTCTCAAACATCCGTTCGCCTTCCAGACGTGGCGACCTTGCCGGGAGTTTCTTTCAGCTTGGACGCGCTTGTTTTGAGCAGTCTGTTCCCTGTGGCTCCTCTCCCCGGACAAAGAGCATGGGTCAAGAAGAAGCCTGACGCAGCAAGTTCTCGGCTTTCTCCTGATTGAACTTGTCGCCCACGTCGCGAAAAATCTCCCGGGCGAGCTGCAGGGCTTCGACCGCTTCCCGTTTTTTTTTCATGTCGAGCAGGACGCTTCCGATATCCATCTGCACCAGTCCGATCCAGCGACGGGAGTCTTTCTCTTCCCAATATTTCAGGCAATCCTTCAGTTCATCGAGGGCCTTTTCGGATTTGCCCTCGCGGTGATGGACCATCGCGAGTCGGCCCCGGACGTCCACGACCATGTCGGGCGCGTCCAGCTTCGAGAGATTCACCAGGCACTCGGCGAAGAAGTCCTTGGCCGCATCGTAGTCGCCCTGCTCGTAGGCCACGCTGCCTTGGCCCCGGATCGCCATGGTCTCCATGGTGGTGAGATTATGCTTCCTGCTCAGCTCTTCCGATTCTTGGAAGTTGCGTTTGGCGTGGTCGAGCTTGCCGATCCTGAGCTGCAGATTGCCGATGGCTTCCAGCATTTCCGGCACATGCCCGTCTCGGTTGAGCTTGCGGTAGATCTCCAACGCACCGAGGAACTCCGCTTCGGCTGCGTGAAGATTGCCTTCGGCGGCATCAATGTCTCCCAATTGGCGCAGCGCTCCTGCCTGTCGGGTGGCGCTGTCGTGGCGGCGGGCCAGAACGACGACGAGGTTGGTCTGCTCTCTTGCCTCCTGCAATCTTCCTTGCTGATAAAGGGTTTCGCCGCGCTTCAGCGCCGCATCGGCCTCAGCTCGCCAGCGGGGAGCCCGCTGTTCATTCCATTGGAGGACCGCCCAGCCAAGGGCGAGGAGGCATCCGGCGGCCAGGATGCCCAGCCAGAGCTTGTGATGGGAGCCCGAAGGTGCAGGGGGAGGGGCTGCTTCATCAAGAGGATCAGATTTCTCCTCGGCGGCTGGAGGCTGCAGATCGCCTTCGCTCAGCTCCAATCCAACACTGAGGAAGGCGGTGGCGAGGCTGCTGCGGTCAACGCCTTCGGACTTGAAGATTTTTTCGACCGTTGAGGGGCTCAGACCACCGAGCAGTTCTGCCCTGGCTTCACGGGTCAGCTTCCTGCCGGGGGATGTCTCCTGCCATGTCGTGACAACCGCCGCTTCCAGCCGCGCCAACGCCTCCGGCGTCAACTTCACCGCGCGGTTTCGACGCCGCCCCAAGCCTCCCTGCCCCATTTCCCTAGGTGAATTTTCTACCCCACCCAACGCTCTGTCCCCTGCCAAAAACCTTCTGAGTTAAGCCAACTTAAGCCGATTTCTTAAGTTGGGCGATCTTT
>JAEYWW010000082.1 GCA_023428805.1 Armatimonadota bacterium
GGGCATGCTTGAAGCATTCATTCTCATGGCTCTGATGGGTGGACGACCGGAAACCTACACGTTGTCTCCCGTAAAATCGAAGACCACAAACGTGGAGCAATTCCTTGAGATTGGGAGCTATAATCCTGGCCCTGGCACGATCTATGGATGGTATCCCACTCAGGGAGAAATTTATCTTATTCAGCGTGTCACTGGTTCTGCTGAAGAATGTGGATGGGCTGCTGGCCTGACTCCTCTCTCGGATGATCTTGTGCCCATGACCTTTGATCCAACAAAAACGGTCGATGTCCCTGCCGGGTACACACCGGTTCACGTCGTCCGTTATACGGATGAAAGGAAGAGCCAATCAGCTGTGGGGGATACATCGGGCTTGAACTTCGCACGTCAAAGAGTTTGGCACGCGCTTGTTTCCAGAGACTCCATTGTTGAATTCGGCATGCCTTCTTCTTCACTTTGGCCCAGGCCATTCTAGGCATAGTCATGACACTATTACAATCGATCGTTCTCTGCATGACGGGTGCTTGGCAGGCGGACAATGCTCCGTTGTTGTCGGAGACTGCACGATCCGTTGTCTTTGTGACATCCCCGCTGAGCCGCAATTCGGACTTGGTACTGGAAGCTCCTAGCGACATTCGATCATTTCGGACATTCTTTAATGGCTTGGCGGAAGATCGCCGCAAGGGTTACGAACTTGCGGAATTGACAAAGGATGAGTTTGTGCTGCTGGACAAAAACCTTCCGGTCATCAAAGATTCGGAGCATGAGATTGCGATGCTCAAAGCTCTCTCGCAGTACCCGCTGGACAAGAAGGATGTTCGACTGGGCGATCTGCCGAAAGAACTGCGTGCATTGTGCGAAGAGCAGATTCGAAGGATGCAATCCAGCACCAAGTCTGGTGCCTTGCCAGACGATCTCCCCGTCAATTTCAGCATTAGATCGAGCTTTCAGCACTATCAAGGCGGTCAGCTTTATTCGAATACGATGAATCGGTTTCCTGCCATTATTGAGCGCGAAAAGCCAATCCCCAGCTATGAGAGTTATCTCGACACGGATGCCAATACCGGAAGACCGGTCCTCCCTAGCCGCGATGCGCAGAACAAATCAGATGCTTACCCGTGGAACTTGGTCTTTCGAGTCTATGGAGGTGACGGGCAAACCTCCAGAATCTGCGAGCAGGGAGCGGCCTGGCTGTCGCAAAGACTGTCGCTGCTGCGGGAACAGGCTGAGAAGATCCGCCAGACATCCATCCGCGACTTCATGAACAAGCTGGGATTGCCGCCGGACTATCCCCTTCTCGGCCAGACTTTGAAGGAATCAAATCCCGAGTATGCAGAAGAGCTCACCGAGCGGCTCAAAACCCGCTGGAAGGAGTACGGATTTGCAAGCGAGGATGACGCCTTGCGTCAAGCGGACCTTGTCCTAGGAGCAAAAGCGTCTCATGTGCTGTACTTTTCGGTGACCTCGCTTGGAAAAGATGGTGTGCCTGGGTCTGTTTCCTTTCCTATTTCGAGTCTGGATCCCCCACGGACATGAATGTCCTCAGCGGAAGGTGTGTTGTATCCTGCAGCCATGCCCCGCCTCGATGCCATCGGAATTGTCTCGGCTGACTTCGCCAAGTCAGCCGCCTTCTACGAACTCCTCGGATTCGAGTTCCTGGAGTTTGATGAGGAGGGGATGCACATGGAGGCGGCCCGGCGTGACGGCCTGCGGCTGATGCTGGATGGAGTCGAAATGATGAAGTCCATGCACCCGGATTGGGCGCCGCCGACGGGGCAGAGAATGGGCCTGGCCTTCCTGTGCGATTCTCCCGCCGAGGTGGACGAAGTCCATGCGCGGATCACCGCCGCCGGCCACGCGAGCAAATCCGAACCATGGGACGCCTTCTGGGGCCAGCGCTACGCCCAAGTCATCGATCCCGACGGAAATATCGTCGATCTCTTCGCCGCGCTCTGAGAAGTCACTTCGCCATGCGTCGCGCTCTCCGCATTACTCGAAGTGCGACCACGATCAGTGGGATGGCAAGTCCGATTACCAGGTAGGGATAAGGGCTGTTGACCGCGCGGCGAAGTGACTGCGCCGATTCATAGGGCAGCAGCGGAGTCTTCAGCTTTGCCATCGGTGGAGGTGCATAGCCCTCCCAAAATTTAGGATCATTGTCGGGATGTCGACCTTCCTTGAGTGCATTGAGAATGTACTGACGCCGATAAGAGCGGTACTCATCTCCGCTCCGAGTGAGGGTCGCCAGTTCTGAGCTTGGGTCGCCGCGCCCGCCGTATCGGAAAAAGTATTCTTCGCTCATCACCGGACCAGATTTGCCTCGCGCGGCCAACTCCTTGGCGCGGAGGATGCAGGCATGAATCAGTACTTTGTCGCGAGCTGACATCGTCGAACCCAGCAGAAGGTGCATGTCCGGGCTGTCCCATCCCGAGCCCAATTCCATGATGCCGAGGATGCCCTTCCGGACGTTCTCTCTTTTGGCAAGTGCAACGTAGTCGTGCCACCGTTGCATGGCGCCAGTCTGGTCTCCGCTTGACAGCCCTGCGAGCAACTCCAACACCTCAATCTGAACATTTTCCCGTCCAAAGTGAGCGTCCGGGTTGATCTCGACGGCCCGGCGCAGATCACGAAGCCCTTTTTCGATCAGAGCCCGTTCTTGATAACCTCCCTTGGCCCACTGGTGAGCGTAGATCGTGCCCCGGTTGGCATAGAAGCGATACCAATGATCGTGGTTGGGCGGGAGCTTCGCCGTTTTGAGGGCCAGTTCCTTGCGCGCCATCCATTTGAGCGATTCATCCTGCTGTCCGAGCTTGTCGAATGCGACCGTGAGGTTGTCATAGTCCTCAAGCGACAGCGGATCTTGCTTCTCCTGGACCAGCTTGATCCGAAATTCGTAGTACTCCGGTGGGTTGACATCGAACCGCCCCGCCAGTGCCTGCTGAACATTGGGGATGCCATTGGACTCTTCCGCCAAAGTGTCGTTGTCCCAGCCGCAAGCGAAAACGGTGGAGGCTATGGCCAACGACGCAAGGACACCCATCAATTTCATCACTTTTTCAACACATTTATATCCAGCTTTGCACCCATATCACCCTGATTGACATCAATTGCCAAAGGAACATGGTCACTCAGATTGTGGTCAACTGCGGACCGATGATACAGCGCGGATTTCACAACCCAGTCTCCTTGAAGAAAGAAATGATCGAACCTGCGAGGAAAATAGCGACCCCGGTTGATCAACTGCCAACTGAAGCTGTCGTCAAGTCCGTGCAGAGTTCGATAAGCATCCACCCAAGGAGGAAGGAAAAATTGGCGTTCAGCCTCATTCCAACGCTGGCCGCGTGATTTGATGAGATGCCAGGATTCATCAACGCGTTTTCGTTGCGCCCAAGTCGTCACCCCGCCGTCAAACTCCTCCTGTGGCGCATTGAAATCCCCTCCGAGAATCAAAGGTTTGGATCCGAGCGAAGCCTCGCGATGACAAGCCTCCAACATCTCGACCTTGACCCAGCCATTGGACGCTCCGGGCGGAATATGAGTGTTCATCAAAGTGACTTCGCCGGTGGGGGTATCGATGCTCAGACATTGAAGGCGCTCGGGCCAGGCCACCTCTGCGTGATGCACTCGATCGTGCATAGGGAAGTGGGACGCGGTCAACAATCCGTACTTCCGGGGCCCTGAACCCGTCTCGCTGACAGTCTCCGCAATATGCTCAAATCCCGACTCGGTCAGCAGCTCTTGAGGCGAGGCAAAGTATGCTGAGTCACCTCCTGAAGAAGTACGACATCCGTATCAAGTGACTTTAAGAATTCGACTTGATCAGCGAGACACTTTTGCCGGGCATTCAGGTTCCATGTGACGAGCTTCAAAGCGGTTGAATCGGTCATACCTGACAGATGCCGAAGAAAAGCCGCCTATCACGACGGTTACTACCCAATTTGCTAGGTAGCATCCATCCCCGATGAGCACGATTCTTGCCACCTGGAAGGAGCCAGGGGAAGCCTCGGTCAATGCCGCCCGGGAACGATTGAATGCAGGCGGAGGACTGCTGGACGCCCTTGAATCGGGATTGATCGCCGCCGAAGAAGACCCGCGATTCATCGCCATCGGACGGGCCAGCCTTCCGAATTCCGACGGCGAACTCGAACTCGACGCCTCGATCATGGATGGCGCGACCCTGGAGTGCGGAGCAGTCTGCGGGGTGAGGGGAATCCTTCCCGTCATCAGCCTCGCCCGCCGGGTGATGGAGAAGACGCCCCATGTGATGCTGTGCGGAGACCAAGCCCGTCGCTACGCCATCGAGCACGGCTGGACGCCGCAGAATCTCCTCGGTGAGGTCGCCCTGGCGAAGTACGAGGAATTCCTGCACTCGCCCGAGACCGCCAGCCGCTACGTCCACATCGCCGACGGCGAACCGCCGCACGACACAGTCACCATGC
>JAEYWW010000148.1 GCA_023428805.1 Armatimonadota bacterium
GGAGGAAGGAGGGGTGGATGCGGTACATCGTCGAGCAGGGGCAGATCTGCGGGTCGAGGCAGTGAATCTCCTTATCGGGATGCTCCTTCGCCAGCCGCTCAACGAGGTTGATCTCCGTCCCGATCGCCCACTTTGAACCCGGCTCGGACTCCACAACCTTGTTGATAATGTATTCGGTGGAGCCGTTGTAGTCGCTCGCCCGCACCACGCTGATGTCGCACTCGGGATGCACCAGGATGTTGATGCCGGGATGCTCGGCGCGATGCTTCTCAATCTGCTCGACGGTGAACCGCTTGTGGACCGAGCAGTGACCCTTCCAGAGGATGAAGGTGGCTTCCTTGATTTTTTCTGGCGTGTTCCCACCCAGCGGCTTGAACGGATCCCACACACACATGTCCTTGTCCGGGTCGTAGCCGAGCTTGACGCCCGTGTTGCGCCCAAGGTGCTGGTCGGGGAAGAACAATATCTTCTCCCCCTGTCCGAGAGCCCATTGAACTGCGGCGGGGGCGTTCGTGCTGGTGCAGACCGTGCCTCCATGCTCGCCCACAAACTCCTTCAGGTTGGCGGCGGAGTTGATGTAGGTGACCGGAACAACCTTGCTCGTGTCGGTCACATCGCCAAGCTGCTTCCAGCAGGAGCGCACTTGGAACTGGTTGGCCATGTCGGCCATCGAACACCCTGCCGCAAGGTTGGGGAGGATGACGATTTGGTTGTCGGGGGTCAGGATGTCCGCGCTCTCGGCCATGAAATGGACGCCGCAGAAGACGATATAGTCGGCTTCGGGGGACTTGGCGGCATCCTTGGCAAGCTTGTAGCTGTCGCCGCGAAAGTCGGCGTGCTCGATGATGTTGTCGCGCTGGTAATGGTGGCCCAGGATGACCAGCTTTTTGCCGAGCTTCTGCTTGGCGGCCTGGATGCGTTCTCTCGTTTCCTCTTCGGAGAGGTTTGTGTATTCCGCCGGAAGGGGCGCCTGATACATATTTGTTTCCTTTTGTTCGGTTTTCCTGGACGCGGGGCCGATGGAGTCAGGGGCTCCGCGCTTTCCAGACGGCCACAGTCGCTCTTCGCGACGGGGATGTTGTGACCGCTCTTGGCTTCTATTATTGCGCCAATCGCGCCAGAGTTTCAGGGGCTGCGGGATATGACCAGATATGACCAATATGTCCTATTTGTCCTGCCACGAGTACGCCGTGCTGGAAGTTTTCCACATTCCGGGTATCCTCGCGGAATTGCCAGGTACCTGGCAATCTGCGCCTAGGATGGGCGCGGGGATTGGGAATGGCTCTTTCTCGCAGGGAAGCGGGCGAGGCGGCGCACGAAGCCGTCTTCGCCGAACACGGCCTCGCCATCATGTGCGAGGACGAGGGCGCGGCTTTGAAGGCTCTGGATCTCACCTTTCGAGCGGCCAAGCAAGCGAACCTCATCATCTTCCGCGGTGCGGGCTGGCTCAACCGATTTCGCGTGTGGCATATGCGTCTCAGCACAGCGGAGCAGCTTCTCTGCCGCGCCGCGCCGCTCGACGAGTCAGGAAAGGCCGATCCCTGGCAGAGCCAGGACCTGGGTGACGTGATCTGCCGGCTGGAGACTCCCTGGTTTTGGCAGGCTCTGCGGCCCAACGCGCTCGTCGCCCACCTGCAGCCAATCATGGACCTGAGGACGAAATACATCTTCGGACATGAAGCTCTAGCGAGAAGCAATGCGCTGGGTGAGCCAGTAGGCGGAGGGCAGCTCGTTCAGGCAGCAAAGGCCCACCGCGCAATGAACGATCTGGAGAAGAACGCCGCCCAGGCGGCGGCGCGCGCGATGGAGCGAATGGAGCCCGAGTCGAAGCTCTTCATCAACATGCTTCCCTCCACCCTCGCGTGCCCGACAAGATTGATCGATCATCTTCTCTCTCCCTTTGCCGAAGCGGGAGGATCACTGGAGCGGACAGTCGTCGAGCTCGTGGAATCCGAAGCGATGGACCCCACCCTCGTCCGCCAGGGCATTGAACGCATCCGAAGATCAGGCGCAATGGCGGCGCTGGATGATGTCGGATCGGGCCACGCGGCACCCGGGTTGATTGAGCAGATTCGCCCAGATGTCGTGAAACTGGACCGATCCCTGCTCAAGATGAAGGGACGCGGGCCAGAATTGCTGAGGGCATTGGTGGACTGCTCGCATGACGTGGGAGCAGTCGTTGTCGTGGAAGGCATCGAAGACGAAGCGGACCTTGATGCGGCGATGTCTTCGGGAGCCGATTTGGGCCAGGGCTGGCATATTGGACGCCCCGCCATCCAACCCGCTCGAATGCCGTCTTTCGTTGCGGCCAAACTTTGACATTCCCTCGCCAGATTGGCTACAATCGCCCTTATGGAAGAGAAAGTTTCACGTGTCAGTAGGCGGGACATTTTCAAGGCCGCAGCGGCGGGCGGTGTCGGATTGATCGCCTCAAAAGTCATGGCTGACGGTGAAGAGGCGGAAGCAAATGCTCCTGTTCAGACTGGCAAATCGATGATTGGAGTGCCCTTCAAGCGGCATGAGCAGGTGAGGGTCGGCATCATTGGAGTGGGGGCACGGGGAAGCGGACTCATCGGCGACTTTGCGGCTGTTCCCGGAGTCAAGGTCAACGCGATCTGCGACATTGACAAGAGCAAGGTGCTTGCGGCGCAGAAGGGGATCATGGCCCGCGGCCAATCAGAGCCCGCAGGCTATTGGAAGGGCGAACGCGATTTTGAGAATCTCTGCAAGCGGGACGACCTTGACTTGGTGATCATCGCCACTCCCTGGAACTGGCATGTGCCCATGGCGCTCTCGGCCATGAAGAATGGCCACCACGCCGCCGTCGAAGTGCCGGTCGCGGTGACAATGAAGGAGTGCTGGGACATCGTTAATGTCAGCGAAGAAACCCAGAAGCACTGCATCATTCTGGAGAACTGCTGCTACGGCTACAACGAGATGATGGTCTGGAACATGGTCAAGGACGGCCTGCTCGGCGACCTGACTCATGCGGAATGCGCCTACATCCACGACCTGCGAAGCCTGCTCTGCGCCAGTTCTTCCGAAGGACTTTGGCGACGCGATCCGCACTTCCAGCGCAACGGAAATTTCTATCCCACACACGGCCTCGGTCCGGTCTGCAACTACTTCGATGTGAACCGAGGCGACCGGATGGAGTATCTGGTCTCCATGTCCAGCCCCGAAGCGAGCTTGACCGAGTACGTGGAGGAGAACTTCAAAGCCGACGACCCGAAGCGCAAGGAAAAGTACATCTGCGGGGACATCAATACGAGCCTCATCAAGTGCGCCTCCGGCAAGTCCATCATGCTGCAGCACGACGTGGTCACCCCGCGCCCCTATTCACGCATCAACATGGTGCAGGGCTCCGCAGGCACCTTCTGCGACTATCCGGCCCGGCTCGCTCTGGACGCCGAGGAATCACACGATTGGCTGAAGCCGGAACGCTACAACGAGCTGAAATCCAAGTACGAACATGACATTTGGAAGCGGGTTGGCGAGATGGCCCGTGCAAATGGCGGGCACGGAGGCATGGACTTCATCATGGCGTATCGCCTGATTGAGTGCATGAAGCTCGGCATCGCTCCCGACATGGACGTCTATGACGCCGCCGACTGGAGCGCGCCGACTCCCCTGAGCCAGGATTCGGTCAAAAAGGGTTCGGCGCCGATGAAATTCCCCGACTTCACCCGAGGTCGCTGGAAGGAACGCCGCAAAATCTGGCAGTCATAATCGTGAAATCGGGGAGATCGCAAATCTCCCCGATTTATTTGCAATTGCGGAGCGTTCCCCGCTAAAATTCTGCCGCGATGCACCCCGCACAGGTTCCGAATTCCAAATATCTCTTGGTTCGCCAATTGTTCAAGCTGGTCGGCTCCAACTTCCGCATCTTTGACCAGTCGGGGCAGCTCGTCTATTTCTGCCACCAGAAGGGGTTCAAACTGCGCGAAGACATCCGCATCTTTTCGGATGAAGCCCAGTCGAACGAAGTGCTGCGCATCGCCGCACGAAAGATCATCGACTTCTCCGCCGCCTACGATGTGATCGACTCCGCGACCAACCAAAAGGTGGGGGCGTTCAAGCGCAAGGGATGGAAGTCGATGGTCCGCGATGAGTGGGTCATCATGGATGTGAACGATGTCGAGATCGGCAAGGTGATCGAAGACTCCATCGCTCTGGCCCTCATCCGCCGCCTCCTCACCAACCTGATCCCGCAGAACTATGATCTCCTGCTGCTCAATGGTGTGCGGGCCGTCGATCTCCGCCAGAACTTCAACCCCTTCACCTACAAACTCAACATCGAGTTCAGCAGCGACCCCGCCGCCCAGATCGACCACCGCATGGGCATCGTCGCCGGAATCCTCCTGGCCGCAATCGAGGGCAGGCAGAGCGGCTGATCCGGTTAGTCCCACCGCTTCGGGGGCGGTGGTATAATCGGTTTCCTGTGCGCAGGTGGTGAAATTGGTAGACACGCTACCTTGAGGTGGTAGTGCCCACAAAGCGTGAAGGTTCGAGTCCTTTCCTGCGCACCAACAGATTGAGAGGCCCGCTTTTGAAGCGGGCTTTTTAAATGTTTGGGATTCTTCTTTTTCATCCTTCTAATTCTGTAAACTTCGCCTGGCTGAGATGTCTTGAGGAGGTCGATGATCTCTGCGATGCAGTCCAATTGAGTCTGGAGGATGTTGGGATGGATATCCAAGACACGAAGAGAGGGATAGCGGCTCCTGATATTCTGTTGATAAGGCAGGTTGTTGTCCGCAGCAATGATTCTGTCACTCAATCGGGACCAAACCCCGCCAGGATTGGTGTCGAAGATTGAAGCATCATTGCTGACCCAAGACTATCGGGCGCGATCCGAGCGGTTCAACCTGGCCTAGTCTGAATGCTCCGGCTTGTCGGCATCCTCCTGGCTGGCCGGAGCCTGGTCCCGCTCATCGCCAAATGAGCCGATCAGGTTTTCTTCCGGGATTGACGAGGCGCTCATGCACCCTTGGGCGGCGCATCGGGCAAAATATTCCTCAACACGCCTGATCTGATCCTGAATGTATTTTGAATTATTGACTGCCATGGTATTAGAGATACCTCAACTCATTGCCGGAAACATCGATTTTCCCAAACTCCTTATATGAGTATCCTCCTCGATCCAAAACTTCGAGCAATTTGAGTCGAGCCCTATATTGATACTCCACACCTTTAATTGGATTCTCGAAATAGCTTTGTTGGCGATTAAAGATTAGTTTTGACCCCAGCCACAACTGCCTCCGCCTATCTCACAGGTTCGCCATTGCGGGCGCCATGCCATCCAAAATCAATGACGTGGCGTGCATCCAACCTTTGGTCCAAGTGTTATGATGCCAAATCAAGACCCATTGACTTTCGGCTCTGGCCACTCAGCCATTCCAGAACTGCAGCCGCCTGACCTCGGCCAACTCCAGGATAGCCCTGAAGGAACTCCTCCAAACCCAGCCCAGATTCAACATGGTCCAAAAAAGTGGTCAGAGGAACCCGAGTGCCTCGGAAGCATGGTGATCCGCCCAGAATCTCGGCATTTGAATCAACGAAGCCTTCAAGTTCAGGAGAAATCTTCATGATGGCCTTACTCTGCATTATGGGCTTGAAACTGAAATTCAGAACAACATTCCCACGCGGCGCGATGCACCCGCTGCCAATTGCCGTAGAATGAGCGGGCGCGGAATGGACGAGTGGTGTGGAACACAGGCTGAGGTGCTGGGCGAGCTGGATCGGCGCGCTCCGCACGCGCCTTTTTTGGCCCTCGGGCAAACCATCTTCTGGGATGAGCCAATGAAGGCGGGAGTGATCCTGGCCGCGCGGCGAAATGGCTCCGAACGTCCCTTTGTCGCCGGAGTGCACGACACCGACTACTTCGCCAAGTCTCCCATCAAGGAGCGGCGTGGTGGATTCAAGGCCCTTCCCCACAACGACACCACGACCAAGGGGCTTTGGAGCGCAGCCGGGGAATTTTCAACCCTGTTCGGGTCGGAAACCGTCATCACCCGCGAGCAGATGCAGAGGGCCGGAGCCAAGGTCGGACGCATCGCCGTCGAACGCCCAGGACAGCTCGACGAATACACCGAAGCTTATGGCTGGAGAGGCATCGTCAGCTTCGATGCCGAGCAGAAAATCACCGCCGAGGAGCCGCTGGCGCCGATGTTTCCCGCCCTGCACGACACTTTTGTGTGGGCGGTCGAGGAGAGCCTCGCGCTCGTCGCCGGCCCGCATCAACCCGAGTCCAAACAGATGGCGGATCGCATCCGGTCCATATTCTGCGATGAATGGGATCGTGACTGCGGAGTGACGCTGGGCGAATTCTACGAGCGCCTCCTGCCGAAGATGTACGAACTCTCCAGCGGCGAAAAGGTGGACCTGGAGACCACGCGGACGACTCAGCTTCTCAGGTTCAACACAACAACGTGTGATCTACCCCGGTTTGAACTTGTGAACCTGTTCGTGAAACCAGAAACGAGATCATTGGCGGAAAGCGCCTACAACGCCGCCGTCGCCAAGTCGGACATCTACCCGCTGGACCGATTCGGCACGGGGGCTCTGCCCTTCGACCTCTACATCCCCGGGATCGGCCGCGGCACGCTGCGGCTGGGCACCCGAGGCGGGGTGGTGATGACGCCGACTCCGGTGGGATTCTCCTTCCGCCAACCCATCCAATCCGTGCGGGACCTCGCAGCGGTTTTGGAGAAGAGGTTCGGCCCGGACTGTGTGCTGATCGGCAAGGCGGTCAGCCTGATCGGGATGCTTGCCCGCGAATTTGTGTTTGTCTTCCACGCGGGCGCCAGCGGCTACGTTTGGCGGAGCCGGGCGATGCATCAGGCTTTGGAACAGGCCGGACATCGACTGGAGATGAACCCCATTCTCCGGGTCACATACGAGCCGTGGGATGCTTTGGCTGAGTGTTGTGCCTGGTTCAAATTGCCGGAGCCGCTGAAGCGGCCATTTGGGGTCGAAGAACTGAGCGCTTCGACCTTTGCTTTGCGCTGGAAGCCAGTCGCCCAAAAACAGAAGGAGCGGCTCGTCCAACTCGGAGAGCTGCGACGCCCCAAGGACTTCATCGAATGGCTTCAGACGGAGGTTGGAGGACACTGGACCTGCCTCGCGAACGCCTACGAAAGCCTGCATCAAAGC
>JAEYWW010000218.1 GCA_023428805.1 Armatimonadota bacterium
GCTCCATCGAAAGATGGAGCCCGCCTCTGTTTCAATGGGGCCTGTTTCGGGCCTCCAGGCGCAATCGTTTTGGGAATCACACGTTATGATAGAGAGGACGACCATGAACAAGCGCATGAAGATCGCCGCCGTCGCGTTGGCCACTCTGGCCATCGCCGCCGTTGGAACCACGCAGATCAAAGAAGTCATCAAGATTTTGGGAGTCGGGGCCGCTGTCAAGCAATTTGGTCCGGACATCAATCGAGAATTCAACAAGCTCACGGGTCATAAGGACACCGACTCCAGCTACACCAAGGTTGTGCCCATCATCACCGTCGGGCTGAGCAAGTCCAAGGGCGCGATCGGCGCGGCTCAGGTCATGGGCTCCCGGCGCAATGTGCAGAAGGTGCAGGCAGTAGCCTCTCCCGAGGCCAACCTGTTCGGAGAGATCGGGCTTCGCGCCCTGATCCCTGTGGATTCCGCAAACATCACCGACCCCAAAAACATCAAGGCTGTTGATGGCGTGGGCGTCAGCGGTATTGTCGACCTGAAGCTCTGACCGTCAGAGAGAGGGCGCATTGGCTCAGGGATCAGCATGATCTCTGGGCCTAATTGATGTCAGCTTTTATCCTCGCCCTTGATTGCTTCCACGATCTTGGGAACTGAGCCAAGGGCCTGCGTGACTTCCAGAGGCAGCGCCAGAACGATTGTATTGGACTGATTGGGGCCAAGCCCGTCAATGGTCTGCAAAGTTCTCAACTGGAGCGCGCCCGGCGAGGAGTTCATAAGGCGCGCGGCCTCCGCCAAGTTGGTCGCCGCGTCCCGGTCGCCTTCCGCTTTGGTGATCGTCGCCCTCTTCTCCCGTTCGGCGCTCGCTTCGCGCGACATGACGCGCTTCAAGTCTTCGGGCAGCTCGATGTCCTGGATGCGGATGGCGGCGACATCGAGTCCCCAGCCGTCAATTTCGGTCTCCACCATCTCCTCCACCCGTCGGCCAAGCATTTCGCGGTCGGCGAGAATCTGGTCGAGCGTCATGCCGCCGACAATGTCCCGCAGGGCGGTCTGGGCGTACTCCAGCACGGCATGGGTGTAATTTTGAACTCGAATGATGGCCGCAGAAGGATCGCTGACCCGCATGAAGATGACACCATCGATCTTGACCGGAACATTGTCCTTAGTGATCGCCTGGCGGTGGGGAATGTCCAGTGTCTGGATGCGGATATCCACGTGCCGCGAGGTGTCGAGGAATGGGGTGAGGAAATAGATTCCTGGTTCACGAACCCCCACAAACTTGCCGAGGCGGAAGATGATGGCCTTTTCCCACTGAGCGGCGATTTTGATGCAATTTGCGACAACTGAGCCGACGATCACCCCGCCGATGAGCGAACCGATGGCCAGCGGCGATGTGCCCATCGCCAGGATCGGAATGGCGGAAAGCCCGGCAAGGCCGAAGAAAGTGAGGGGAGCGATGGGATTGGCGACGCGGGCGGGCGGATTGCTGCGGGCGACTGAAGCAGACTGCGTCCGTACCGGTGTGAAATCAGGATTCATGGGAATGCACCCAATCCTTATTACTTTCCACGGGCCTGCCAAGATGCGCGGATTGCAAAACCGATGGCAATTGCCGAGATCAGCATCCAACACGACGCCCAGAAGACTGCGGGAATTCCGCTTACGCTCTCCATGATCTTGGCGTCTGAGTGCCCCCCATCGTGCCAGCTCATATTCAGAAGAGTGAGGAACGAGAAGAATGAGGAGAGGCAGAGCTGGATGCCCAGAAACTGGGCGGCGAAGATCGCCGCATCATCTTTGAGCCTGCGTGCGCACAGCGCAATGGCAATAGCCCATGCAAATCCTGACAGAAGGCCGATGGCGTCGCCGCGGACAAACAACAGCAGGGCGAAAGCCAGAAAGCCGAAAAGCACCCAAAGCATCTGCCTCGCGCCCTTGTGTGACCGAGCCCCGGCGATCATGATTCCTCCCACGATCGATGTTCCGACATAGCCAGCGGCCGCCACGACGACAGCGGCTCCTCCGGCGACGTGCGTGACACCGGAAGTGTCTGCATGGACCTGGATTGAGGAGACGCTTCCACCCGTTGCGAGGGCCGCCAATGCGTGGCAAAGCTCGTGGACGTGAGTATTCAGTAAAATAAGAGGAAGGAGCAGAGGTTGGAGGATCGGCGCGATCCAGAAGGGCAGGGTGCTCGCCCCCGCCCAGAGCAGGGCCTTTTGGTCGCGTCGAAGCTGCATGACTGAAATCGTTTACGTCGAAAGAAGACGCTTGGATGAGACTGTAACGTCAAACATCCGACTTTCGTCTGAAAAGACGTACAAAGGATTCTGCCTGGACCGAGAGAACTCGGTCGGAGCACACCCATGAAGAGATTGTTGACCCTTGCATTGGCCACTTGTCTGGTTGGAAGCGCGTTCGCTCAGGGCGCGTTCACCATCCGAAGGCCTGTTGATGGATCGAAGGTGCGTGAAGTCGTCTCTGTCCGCATTCCGAAGAATTCCCTGGAAGATGGAGCCTATCTTGGCGTCTTCATCGATGACAAGTTCATCGAAGCGGTGATGCCGGACGTTGAGGGAGACGATTACGTCTACAAGCTCGACACAAAAGCCCGCAAGCTGGCTGATGGCGAGCACAAGATCGAGATTGTCAAGTACGTCCCCTATGCGGATCGTCCCCGAATCACCAATCGGACATCGGTGTCGGTCATCGTTGACAACTACACTTCGATTCCGGTTCCCGAAGACGGCATTGACCTCAAGTACAAGTTCGTCAAGGGCCAGGAACTCATCTACAACGATGAGAACCGCCAGTCAATTTCGCTGATCTCGCAGGCGCTCGCTCAAGTGGGTGGTCGAGCTGGCGAGCGTGTGCTGGATGTCGAGCGCATCCGCTACATGTACGCGATCGACAACACCTACCAGACCAAGACTGGGCTTGAAGCGCTTGTCAGAGTGCAGGGGCTTCCTTGGAAGGGCAAGGACTATGCGATCTTCACCGTGAACGGTGAGACGGAGCCCAAGAAGTACTACACGCATCAGATGCACCCGGTCTACACCCGCTACACATCCAAGGGGCGCGAGGTGGAAAGTGGAGTGCCGTTCTATGTGCCTCTGGACGGCACGTCAGGCGAATCTTATCGCCTTGATCTCTACAAGCTGGACTCCATTCCGGTTCTGCCAGCCAGGAAGATCAAGCCAGGCGAACCGTTTGTGGCGACATTCATGATTCCCACACTCTCGATGGACAAGCTGAACGAAGTCCACAATATCATGACGCCCATCCCGGCTCGCGGCACCTTTGAAGGTGTGGAGTGGCAGAACGGTGTCCCAGTTGCCAAGCTTCGGATGATTGCTGCTGAAGGTCAGGAGAATTTGGCGGGGATTAAGAACTTGAACGCCATCGAGGGCGAAGCAGTTCGGCTGGAGATGGAGTGCATTGTCTGGTTCGACCTCGACAAGGGTCGGTTTGTCCGAGTCGAGACTTCCCAGACGCAGGAATCACTCGTGGATGTCAATGTGGGCGGCACGGGTGGTCCCGCAGGCAATTCTCCGGGAACGAGCGGCGGCCCTTCGGCTGGCCGCGAACCTGAAGGCGGTCGACCGGGCGGAAACCGCGGTGGTGGAACGAGAGGTGCCCGCTGGAGCGGATCCGAAGCCGACTTCTTGAATGCGAACTGGGTTTACCGGCCCTACCTGAACGAAAAAGGGAAATTGATGTTCTTCCAGCAGGAAGCAGGCGTCAATCCTGGTCAGGCGAGCGGCGGCACGGCTACCCCTGGCGGTGGCGGTGGATTTGGACAGGGCGGCGGATCGGCTGCCCAAACAGTCCGACAGGTCCTGCGGGTTCGCTCACAGTCCGTTGTCACACTTGAGCAAGTCAGGTAACAATAGGAAGCTATGATGCCCCTGCTCAAGCCGGGGAACAATGATCGAAGCTCTTCCGGTGAGCCGGAAGAGCTTCGCGCGACTTGGGGAGAACACCTCGAAGAACTCCGCATCCGCTTGTTCCGCATCGCCGCCCTCCTCGCGGTGGGTCTGGCGATTGGCTGGTGGCTCTTCCCCCATGTTTACACTGCTCTTGATCAGATGGCCAAGGGCTCAATGCCCAAAACGGTTGAAATGGAAGTCGTCTTCCATACGTTTACGGACGCATTTTTCCTGCAGCTTAAGCTCGCATTTTATACGGGCCTCATCTTGACCCTGCCTTTTACGGTGCTTCAGATTTGGGGCTTTGTTGCGCCTGGGCTGCGGCCGCAGGAACGTCGTCCGTTCAAGGCAATTGCCCCGATATCGATCCTGCTTTTTGCTCTCGGCTGTTATCTGTGCTGGGTCTGCATGCCGATCACGATTGGATGGTTTGCGGAATTCACTCTGAACTTCCCCGGCACGAAGATCATGCAAGACCCCCAGGTCATGATCTTTTTCATCGTCAAGATGATGCTGGCGTTCGGGCTCTGCTTCCAGATGCCGCTTGTCGTCTATTTCCTCACCCGAGTCGGCATCCTGACAACCAAGGGATTGATGAGATATTGGCGCCAGGCAGTTTTTGCAATATTCCTCATATCTGCGCTGATCACACCTTCCGGGGATCCTTTCACGATGACGGTGCTGGCTGCTCCGATGACGCTGCTGTTCTTCGGCAGCATGGGTGCGGCGCGTTGGAGCGAAAAGAAGTCGGGCGGCGTCGATGTCCTGGACAACCTCGACTGAGCCCGATCTGACACGTCTCCTGAGAGAATCACTGGAAGGCTTTCCGGTGCGCGAAATTGTCGTGCCTGCCCGTGAGGGTGAATTCGCCGATTTTCCCAACAGCATCAACCCGCAGCTCACCGAAAAGCTCCAAAGCTTGGGGATAGAACAGCTCTTCAGTCATCAAAAACGCGCCATCGACGCCGCGCTCGGAGGTCATGATGTCGCCCTCTCCAGCGGCACGAGCAGCGGCAAGACGCTCTGTTATGCGCTGCCAATTCTCCAAACTGCAATGGAGGAGCCTGCTTCCCGCGCCCTCATCCTCTACCCCACAAAAGCTCTCGCTCAAGACCAGCTTGGCAAGCTGACCGAACTAAGCCCGTCCCCATCCATTCGTGTGGCGACCTACGACGGCGACACTCCCCAGACTCAGCGTTCCGCCATCCGCAACGAGGCGCAGATCATCTTGAGCAACCCCGACATGCTCCATGTCGGGATATTGCCGAACCACGCGAACTGGAGGCGCGCGCTTCGGGCTCTGCGATGGATCGTGCTCGACGAGGTACACACTTATCGGGGCGCATTCGGCACCCATATGGCCTGGGTTCTCCGGCGATTGTTGAGGCTTTGCGAGTGGTTCGGAAGCCGTCCCCGGATCATCGCCTGCAGCGCGACGATTCCAAACATCGGTGAGCACTTTGAAGCCCTGACTGGGCGGCGGGCGGCGATCATACGCGATGATTCTGCCCCCCGCGGCGAGAAGCGCATCTTCCTCGTCGAAGCTCCTGACGACCTGTCAGCAAATCGCGAGAGCCCCAACCAGATGACGGCCCGGCTCCTGACGACCCTCGCTCAAAACGAATACCGATCCCTTGCATTCTGCCGGGCACGCGTTTCAACGGAGCTGGTGATCCGTCAAGGCCGCAGGCTGCTCTCCGAGCGTGGAGGGCGGGAAGAATGGATCGACAGCTACCGTGGCGGATATACGGCCAAAGAAAGGCGGACGATCGAAAAAAACCTCTTTCAGGGTCGTCTGAGAGGCCTCGCGACAACAAGCGCGATGGAGATGGGCGTGGACGTCGGCGGCCTGGATGCCGTGATCATCAACGGCTATCCGGGATCGCTCTGCAGCTTCTGGCAGCAGGCGGGGCGTGCGGGCAGGTCGGGGCGGTTTGGAGCTGTGGTCTATGTCGCTCACGAAGATCCCCTGGAGCAGCACTTGGTGCGTGAGCCCGAAGCGCTGTTTCGCGAAACCGAACGGGCCGCAGTCTGCCTCGAGAATTCTCTGATCTGCGGCTCCCATCTGCTCTGTGCGGCCGATGAGAGGGCGCTGGAGGACATCGACTTGAAAGCGTGGCCGCCCGTGGCAGTAGAAACTGCCAGCGAACTCATCGCCGCCGGCCAGCTTGAGCGAGGCGGCCCGCGCATCTTCTATCCCTCATATGAGCCTCCCGCCCGAAAGGTGAACATTCGGGGTTCAGGAGATGAGGGAGTTCGGCTTTTGGTCAAAGGCGAACCTATCGGTGAGATGGAGCGGTGGAGGGTGATGC
>JAEYWW010000259.1 GCA_023428805.1 Armatimonadota bacterium
TGGCAGTACAGTCACCATGTTCTGCCGGGCCTGCTGCTCCATCGAGGGCCGATCCTGACGGTTGCCAACTGGTCGGGGCAATGGCCTGGTCTGGTGGGGATGCTCAACCTGAACGGCGGGCTCACCAAAGCCGGGCGGCACTACTCCACGCTTTGGAGCGAGGGCTTTGAGGATGAGTTCTTCCGAAGCAAGCTGAAGGAATGGCTGGAGACAGGAACAATCCACCAGGACCTCACCCATGTCCGCCCCTTCGATCCGACCTCCGCCCCGGACAAGGCGCAATGGACCGGAAAAGAGGTCGCAGACCACATCAAGCAGTTCGGCGCAATCCTCGCGGTCTTCGATGAGGGGTGCATGGGCATGTACAACGCGATCATTCCGGATGAGTTGCTTGCGCCAATGGCGGTCTTCAAGGAAAGGCTTTCTCAGAGCGCGCTGCTCTACGGCATGAGCCAGGTGACCGACCAGGAGGCGGAGGATGTTTATGGCTGGCTGATGCAGAAGGGGATGCGCTTCCACTACGGCGACGATCCCGAAAACGATCTGAGCAAGGATCAGGTGATCGAACAATGCCGCATGTACATCGCCGCCGCACGGATCGCCGATGAGCATGGCGCCGACGCGCTCGGGATCCAATACCAGCTCGGCCTCAAAGACTCCTGCGCGGCGAGTGATTTGGTGGAAGGCTTGCTGAACAACGCCGACCGACCGCCCGTGCATCGCAAGGATGGAACGGTCATCATGGACACCCAGCCCTACCCCCACTTCAACGAGGTGGATGAGTGCGCGGGGCTCGATGGCCTGCTGACCGATAAAGTTCACAAGCTGCTCCACCAGCCGCGCGAAAACACGCTCCACGATCTGCGTTGGGGTGAGGAATTCGAGGGCAAATTTGTGTGGGTGTTCGAGATCAGCGGCGCGGCTCCCCCCGCGCATCACAAGGGCGGCTACGCGGGCAGTCATGGCTACCGGCAGGCCAAGATGTACTTCCCCTACGGCGGCTCGACGCTCAGCGGAGTCGCCAAGCCGGGCGAGATTGTGTGGAGCCGCATCTATGTCGATGGCGCTTCCCTCAAAATGGATATTGGCCGCGCAACCGTCGTCGAACTGCCCGAAGAAGAGACGCAGCGCAGGCTGGATTCAACGACTCCCCAATGGCCGATCATGCACGCGGTGCTCCACGGCGTCAGCCGCGATCAGATGATGGCAAAGCACAAGGCGAACCACATCCAGGTTGCCTACGCCCATTCCCCGGTCGAAGCCGATCTCTGCATGCAGGCCAAAGCGTGCGCGGCGGCGGAGCTTGGGATCGAAGTCAATCTCTGCGGTGTATGATGATCTCATTGTGATCGCCCTTGTTGCGGCGGCGGTCGGGTTCACCGGCCCCGCATTCCAGCCTGTCTTCGAGCCCTCTCCTGTTCCTTCGGAATGGCGGCGCGGGTTTGAGTCGATTCACGCGGAGGATGCCTCCAAACTCGTCCATCATCTGGCTGGGCCGACATACAAGGGCCGCAGCCCTCAGACCGATGACTATATGGCCGCCGCGCAATGGTGCGCGGACTGGATGAAGCGAAACGGAATTCAGCCGGGAGCTCCCGACGGAACCTATTTTCAGAAGTTCGACTTGGTTCGGGTCCAGCCCGAGGCGGAGAAAGTCTGGCTCACCTACGGCACGGAAAAGCTGACGCTCGGCAAGGATTTCACCTTCATGCTGACGGGGGACTCTCCCAGCATCAAAAGCTACTTCCCGATCACCTTCATCCGCGTCCCGAAAGGCCATCGCTACCCTCCGATTCAGCGCGGTTCGCTGGCGAACAAGCTGGTGATTCTGCACCCCGAGAACGCGGCAAACGATCCAAGCGGCCACACTGCGATCATGCGGATGCAGGCGGCGGACAGCTCGACGCAGATTGCGGTGCCCGTGGCCGACACCCGCTCCATGACACCGCGCACCGCGACATTCCTGGGCGGCGCGAAAGGGGAGGGGTCATTCCGAGCCTTCCAGATCAATCAAACAGCCGCCGATCGTCTCGCCAAAGCAGCGGGAGCGACGAGCTACCTGAGCGGAGACAAGCCGAGCGTTGAATCTCTTGCCAAAGCTGACCTCGCCGGGACGACCAAGCGGGAAGTCTTTGTGGAGACCGCCAATGTGGTCGGGCTCATCCCCGGCTCTGATCGGGCGATGAAAAAGGAAGCCGTCGTCATCGGCGCGCACCTGGATCACATCGGCGTCACGGAGCGGGGCACTCACTTCGGCGCGGACGACAACGCTTCAGGAGTGGGGGCCGCGCTGATGATCGGGCGGGCTTTGGTCAAGAATCCGGTCAAACCAAAACGAAGCGTGGTCATCGGACTCTGGAGCAGCGAGGAGCTCGGGCTCTGGGGGTCCAAACAGTACGCGGCCAATCCCACATTCGGCATGGCAGACACCATCGCCTATCTCAATATGGACATGGTGGGGCGAGATGCGGAGTACAAACCCTTCAGCGACCGGCCCGAAGACAATCGAAACGCCATTTATGCGGGTTCGGCGGAATTCTCTTCTCCCGAGCTTTATCAGCTCTTGGCTGCGGCGAATCGACACATCGGGCTGAACCTGCGGGATGACAAGAACGACCGAACCAGGCGCAGCGACACAGCGAGCTTCTACGAGAAAAACGTGCCCGTTCTCAAGGCATTCACGGGTGAACATCCCGACTACCACCGCCCCGGGGACACACCGGAAAAGCTGAACTATCCCAAGATGGCGAAGGTGGCGCAATGGCTCTACCTGTCCACCCAAGAACTCGCATCACGGCCTGGAAGACCGAGCTTCGACGCGAACGCTTCGATGCTCACCGGGACCGCCACCATCGAGGGGCTGACCGAGCTTGCGGATGACTGCGTGATCGAAGCGACGCTCGTGGAAGCCAACCCAGATGCCTCTCGTGTTTCGGTGCTCGACACCACGACTCAGGCGTACTCGGGTCAGCTTCCCTTCTCCTTCGCCCTCAAGTACCATCCAACCCGCATCGACCCCTTCAAAATTTATGCAGTCCGAGTACGGGTCTTTGTGGGCGGAAAGTTGTTTGCGCGGAACAAAGCGGGCAAGAGAGTGCTCACATTCAAGCAACCAACAACCGCGCGCGACGTGGTTTTGGAGAGGGCATCGCAATGAGATGGAAAGGCAGAGCGCAGAGCGACAACGTTGAAGACCGCCGTGGTGGCGGCGGCGGCAAAGTGATGGCAGGCGGCGGGATCGGAGTCGTCGTCATCGCGGTCATCGTCATGCTGATGGGGGGAGACCCGTCCCAGGTGCTGCAGGGAGCCGGAGCGACGGGTCCTGGTCAGGGCCAGCAAGCCTCACAGCCCATCGACGACGAAGGCAAGGAATTCGTCAGCGTCGTCCTCAAGGACACCGAGGATGTCTGGACCCGCGAGTTCAAGAAACGCGGCTTGGACTACCGCGAGCCCAAGCTTGTCCTCTTCTCCGGGCAGGTCGAATCAGCCTGTGGGTTTGCGAGTTCGGCGGTCGGCCCCTTCTATTGCCCGGGCGACGAAACGGTTTATATCGACCTCAGCTTCTACGAGACATTGAAGACGCGTTTTGGCGCGACGGGAGACTTCGCGCAGGCATACGTCATTGCCCATGAGGTCGGCCACCACGTTCAGAACCTCCTCGGCGCGACCGACAAGGTGGACCAAGCCCGCCGAACCCAGAGCGAATCACAGGCGAATCAAATGTCGGTGCGGCTGGAACTCCAGGCTGATTTCTATGCTGGTCTGTGGGCGCGTCAGGCCGATGAGCTTGCCAATATTCTCGACCCCGAAGACATCGAAGAGGCGCTGGACGCCGCCCATGCCATCGGTGATGACAACATCCAGATGCAGTCCCAGGGCCATGTCGTGCCCGACTCTTTCACTCATGGTTCAAGCGAGCAGCGGGTGCGATGGTTCAAGAAGGGCTGGGAATCGGGCCGGATGGAAGACGGCGACACCTTCCGGGCATCTCGGCTTTGATTTAACGCAACTATTCCCGGGATTGAGCCATGATAGAAGCATGAGTCTCAGCCGGGAACAAGTGGCGATGCGGGCGGCGAAGGAGCTGCGGGATGGGTTCTATGTGAACCTTGGGATTGGCATTCCGACCCTGGTGGCCAACTACATTCCCGACGGAGTGGAAGTCGTCCTCCAGTCAGAGAACGGAATGCTCGGCATGGGTCCGTTCCCCTTCGAAGGCGAAGCGGACCCCGATCTCATCAACGCCGGAAAGCAGACGATCACCGAAATTCCCGGCACCTCGTACTTCAGCAGCGCGGACAGCTTTGGCATGATCCGGGGCGGGCACATCGACCTCACCATCCTCGGCGCGATGGAGGTGAGCGAGCGCGGCGATCTGGCCAACTGGATGATCCCCGGCAAGCTCGTCAAGGGCATGGGCGGCGCGATGGACCTGGTTGCCGGAGTAAAGCGGGTCGTCGTCGTGATGGATCACACCAATAAAGCCGGCGAGAGCAAGGTTTTGAAAGAGTGCACCCTCCCCCTCACTGGGCGGCAGTGCGTGGACATGATCATCACCAACCTGTGCGTTTTTCAGGTTGAAAGAGGCATTGGCATGACGCTTACTGAGCTTGCTCCTGGGGTCTCGGTCGACGAAATCCGCACCGCAACTCAAGCCTCCTTCTTCGTTTCCGAGAGCCTCAGCCAAGTCGCTGTCTGAAATTCGTGAAGGGCTTCCGCGTCGCCTGGTTCGGCCTGATTGGTGTCGTTGTCCTGGCGATGCTCACGCTCATGATGCCCTCCCTCAATGCACTGTGGGGGGTTGGTTTCGGCATGGCCGCCATTGTGATTTTCGGCGGATTGCATCTCGCCAATCAAGAGCGCCAGCACACAGAACTCGAACTCACAACCGCGCTCGGCCTTCAGGTGGTGTTGCAGGAGGAGTCTTCACGGCACCGTGATGCGTTGGATCAGCTCGCCTCCGGTCTGGACGTCATGATTTTTTTGACGGACGCCAACACCCAGGTTCTCTTTGCCAACGACCGTGCCCAGCAGGCGTTTAGGTTCGACAATACGGCTGGACAGCGCATCTTGTCCCTCACCCTCTCCACGGAACTGGAACAGCTCATTCTGTCTGCGATTCAGACGCATCAAATGCAGCGGAGCGAGATCACGTTTCAGAATCCGGTCGAACGCGTGGGCATCGCTCAGGCCTGGGGTGAGCCGCCGCACTTCCAGCGCATCTTCGTTTCGATCTACGACATCACGGATCTTCGCCGGTTGGAGCGGGTTCGGCGGGACTTTGTGGCGAACGTGAGCCACGAACTGCGCACGCCCATGACCACCATTCGCGCGATGGCGGAAACTCTGCAGGATGATGAGGACGCGGATAGAGAGCTGCGGGAAAGATATCTGGACAAGATCATCAGAGAAGTGGACCGCCTGACCGGGATCACTTCAGACCTCCTCGCGCTCAGCCAAGCCGAATCCCAATCATTGGCGAAAACCCACGTGAACCTCGCGGAAATTCTGCGCAACTCCGTGCAATTTTTGATGCATAAAGCGACGGAGAAGGGCATCATCCTCGCCTACGAAGGGCCGGTCGATCTTCCCGCCCAGGTGAATGAGTCTCAATTCAACCAGGTCGTCATCAAT
>JAEYWW010000325.1 GCA_023428805.1 Armatimonadota bacterium
TGTCGGCCGGGGAGTGTTGGAAAAGAGCAGAAATTGGAAGTCAGACTCAATCTGCGCCAATCCTTGAATCAACCCGCGCCAGTAGGATGTGTCGCCCGTATTCTTAGAAGCGGCGAGACGGGCATCCAGGGCGGCGACGATGGGCATGGGCAGAGCGGGTCCAGATTACACCACAAGCTATAATCGAGAAAGATCATGCAAAAAAAGAAGGTTCCCATGGGCCTCGTGTTGGGCCTTTGCGGCCTGATCGCCATCGCAGTCATCGCGAATGGCAGCCAGGCGCTTCAGGATGCGGGATTGTTCCAGAAGAAGCCCGCACAGAATGTGGCCGCAAATCCTCCGACTTCTCTCACCCGGGAAGAGGAGCGGGCGCAGAGAGAGCAGTTGAGGGAGTCCATCAGATCAACAGGCCCGACGAGAGGCGCTGAAATGACTCCGACTACTCCGGATGGAAAGAAAGCGGCCGGCTTCAATGACAAGGGAGTGCCCGAAAAGCCCGCCATCTTCATCGAGCCCGAAATCACCATCAAGCCGATTCAAAATGACTCTTCGACCGCCAGCCAGTGGTGGAGCGCCAATCACCGATTGGACAAGAAGGCCAAGGAAGTCGCCGCCGGCAAGAAGTGAATCTCAGGGCCGCCGATAGCCCAGAGAGAGTGTGATGCGTCCCTTTTTTGAACAGATGAGGGACGCATCAGTTTCTGCAAGCCCAGAGATCGCTTGTTGAAGCTGCTCATGGCCTGCACAGTGTGCGACGGCCCTGCCGTTGCAGACAAGCCAATCATCGGCAAAAGCCGCCGCCCACTCGAAGTTGTGGGATGACACCAGGATTGTTCGGCCAGCTTTGGCCTCTTCGCAGAGCAGCTCGCCCAATCGTTGCAGATGCTGGATGTCGATGCTTGAAGTGGGCTCATCAAGGATGAAGATGGGAGCTTCCGTTGCAAAACTGCGGGCGATCAGGGCTCGCTGAAATTCGCCTCCGCTGACTTGGTCGATCGGCTTGCCTGCGAGGTTCTGCAAGTCCAGGCGTTGGATGGCTCTGTCTGCGGCCATCCAATCCTCGGTGCTTTCCCACAATCCGTTGTCAAAGCTGGCGCGTCCCATCACGACGATCTCGCGGACGGTGAATGCTTCCGGGGTGGATTCCCGCTGGGGGACGGAGCTGATGAGCTTTGCCCGCTCTTGAGGCGTGTGCTGGGCCAGCGGCTTTCCGCGGACTTCCACCGAACCTTCAACTGGCTGAATCAATCCTGCAAGCGTGTCGAGAAGCGTCGTTTTCCCCGCTCCATTCGGCCCGAGAATCGCATGAACTCTGCCTGGTTCTGGATCCCAATCACCCAGTTCCAAGATCGCGCGTCCCGCGCGTCCGCAGGTGAGATTTCTGCACTGGATCGCCGCATCAGCCAAGCTGATCTCCGAGCAGGCCGCTGGAAAACGCACGGTACATTCCGGCGTAGGCTCCGTTCTGCCCGAGGAGTTCCTCGTGGCTGCCCTGCTCCAGCACTTCACCGTGGCGGAGCATGATGATTTTGGTGGCGCGGGCGGCGGTGGTCAGGCGGTGGGCGATGAAGAGCGTTGTGCGCCGCTCCATCGCGTGCTCCAGCGCTTCGGTGACGATCTTCTCGCTGTGGGCATCGAGATTGCTGGTCGCTTCGTCGAGGAGCAGCACCTTGGGATCGCGGACCAGGGCGCGGGCGATGGCGAGGCGCTGCCCTTCGCCGCCCGAAAGCCTCACCCCCCGCTCGCCCAGAACTGTCCCATACCCCAGCTCGGTTGTGCCGATGAAGTTGTGGGCGTTGGCGGCCTGGGCGGCGGCCTCGACTTCCTCCTGGGTCGCCTCGGGGTTGCCGAGCCGCAGGTTCTCCGTGATGGTTCCGGCGAAGAGGAATGTCTGCTGCGGCACGACGCCGATCTGGTTGCGGTACCAGTCGCTCTTCAACTCGCGGATGTCCACTCCATCGTAGAGAATCCGCCCGCTGGTCGGGTCATAGAACCGGAGCAGAAGGTCCGCGATGGTCGATTTGCCCGCTCCGCTCGGCCCGACCAACGCGAGCGAAGTTCCCGGCTCGATGGCGAAGCTGACGTTCTTGAGGGCTTCGGTGCCGTCGGGGTAGTTGAAGCTGACATCCTGGAACTCGATCCGGCCCTGGGTGACAGGGAGAGTTTGGGAGTTGGGCGAGTCTGTGATCGTCTCTTCGACTTCGAGAAGTTCGCTGTAGACCCGATCCGATGCGGCGGTGATCTGTGCGAGCGTCTGATTCAGGTTGCCCAAGTTCCTCGCGCCCTGGTTGATGTAGTCCAGGGCGAGGGCAAAACCGACAATATCCGCGACCGGAATCTTCAAAACTCCGCAAAGATAGAAGACGGTGACAAGAGCGACCGCCCCAAGCAACTCCACCAATGGACGCAGATTGGCCACTAGCTTGACGGTCTTCGCGTTGGATTCGTAAGACCTTTCAATGCTCTGGTCAACGGTCTCAACAATCTTGTTTTCAGCAGAGAATGCCTTGACGATGCGGACTCCGGAGATGGACTCCTGCATCGTTGCGGTCATGGTCGCAAGCTCGTTCTGAACCTCTTTCTGGGCTTCCTTCATCTTCCGCGCATTGCGCTGAATGGCGAGAGCCATGAAGGGGAAAATCACGACGGCGACCAAAGCCAGCCGCCATTCCATCGCGAAGATTGCGACCGCGCCCACGATAATCTTCAACGGACCATCAATGGAATCCCGAAGCATCCCAATCGATCCCGAAAAGACATTGATGTCGTTGGTGAGGATGCTCTGGATCTCGCCTGAACGCCGGTCATTGAAGTAGCTGACAGGAAGCCGAAGCATCTTTCGGAAGACTCGTTTGCGAAGATCAGCCGTCAGCCGGTTGGCGGCCACTCCAAGCCAGTAGAACTGCCCCTTCGTGAAGAAATAGCGGCAGATGAAGGCGAAGATGATGAGCGCAAGGCTGCGG
>JAEYWW010000017.1 GCA_023428805.1 Armatimonadota bacterium
CCCCTGAGGATCATGTAAGGCGTGGGAGAGACATCGTTGCTCTTCCAGTTCTCGATGGTGACGGTCGGCTGCAACCCTCGCCCTTCAGGGAGAGGGTTGGGGGAGGGTGCTTCCAGATTGCGCTTCAGTCCGATTGTTTCTCCAAATGGACTGAAGGCTGTTGTCCCCCTCACCTGTCCTCTCCCCCGTGGGGAGAGGGAGTCTTCTCTGAACTCTCGCCCTTCAGGGAGAGGGGATGGGGCGTGATGCGTGGAAGATGCTGTGTTCGCGGCCAGAAGGAGGAGGGAAAGCATGACCATCTCCATCGTACTTGAACCCTGGGCCACGGGGCCGGGTGGCGGGTTCAAAAAGGCCATAATCCCCCATGCCTTCCGCAGTTCGTCAGGAAACGAGATTCTTCCTGACCGACGACCAAGCCCGCCGACTTGCCGCCGAGTTCGGCACGCCATTGTATGTCATCGGCGAAGCGCATCTGCGCGCGCGCATCCGGAGATGGCGCGCCGCTTCGGAAGCAGCTTGGCCAGGAAGCGAGATCACCTTTGCGAGCAAGGCCAACTCCACCCTCGCCGTTCTCAGAATCGCCTTTGAAGAAGGTTGTCTGATCGACTGCGCCAGCGAAGGCGAGTTTCGCGCCGCACTGGCGGCGGGAGTTCCAGCAGCCCGATGCCATCTACACGGCAACAACAAGAGCCGCGCCGAAATTGAATTTGCCATTGAGCAGAAGATCGGGCAGATTGTCGTCGACTCCTTCGAGGAGATTGAGATGCTCGAAGAGTTCGGTCAGACCCCCGATCTCATCATCCGCCTCGCTCCGGGAGTCGATCCGGTGACTCACGCGAAGATCAGCACCGGGCAGGCCGACACCAAGTTTGGCTTCAATATCGCCAATGGTTCGGCGGCTGAGGCCGTGTCGAAATGCCTTGCCGCAGGCCTCCCGGTCAAAGGATTTCATTGCCACGTTGGTTCGCAGCTTCTCGACCCCGAAGCGCAGATCAGCGGGGGGGAGATCATCGCGCAATTTGCTGTCGAAATGCACCGGAAGCATGGCCTCATGACCGAGGTCATCAACGTCGGCGGCGGCCTGGGAATTCGCTACACGGATACGGACGAGCCGATGGCGGTCGAGGATTATTGCGCGGGCATTGCCGATGCGGTCCGCAGAGCTTTGGAGGGAACGGGGATGACTCCGACTCTCGTCCAGGAGCCCGGACGTTCGATCATCGGCGAATCGGGTGTGACCCTCTACAGCGTTGGCGTGGTCAAAACCGTGCCGAGCCTCGCAAAAGGCGAGCGGACTTACATCGCCGTGGACGGCGGCCTCTCCGACAATCCTCGTCCCGCGCTCTACGGCTCCCAGTACACGGTCCTGCCCATCGCTGGCGGCGGCTCCACGAAACAATACACGATCAGCGGCCGCCACTGCGAGACGGACAAGCTGTTTGAGGACGTCGAACTCCCGTCCAATCTCAAGCGCGGCGATCTGCTCCAAGTGCTCTGCACAGGAGCCTATAACAGCGCGATGGCGAGCAACTACAACCGCTATCCCCGTCCCGCGACGGCTCTGATTCGAGAGGATGGTTCATTCCTGCTTGTCCAGCGACGAGACACTTGGGACGAGATGATTGCTCGCGAGATTCTTCCGTAGAAGGAGCGTGGATGCTGAGCACTTCTCCCTCGCCAGAATACGTTCTTGCCGTGGCCATCGTGATCTTCTTCTCAATTGGCCTTCATGAGTTTGCGCACGCCAAGGTCGCCGATACTGCAGGCGATCCGACACCGAGAGCACATGGTCGTGTCACCCTCAATCTCTTCAATCATTTCGAGCTTTTCGGAACGATCATGATGATAGCCAGTGCCATGCTGGGCTTTGGAATTGGATGGGGAAAACCTGTTCCCATGACACCCAAAAAGATGCATAATCCGCGCTGGGATTATTTTTCGGCAGTGATTGCAGGCCCGCTCACCAATTTTGCATTGGCGATTGTATTTGCTCTGCTCTTTCGATTGGGAACCAACATGGGATTCGTGCGAATCTATGGCATTCCCGGGGAGTCGATCGACATCTTCGTGCAGCCCTTCATAACAACCTTGTTGATGATGGGGATGATGATCAACATCAGCTTGTTTTTCTTCAATCTTCTTCCGATCGGCCCGCTGGATGGCATGTGGATTCTTGGTTCATTTATGCCGGAGAAGCAGCAGATACTTTGGTATCAATTCAATCGCTATTACGGCGGGTATATCTTTGTCGCGCTTGTGCTTTTCAGCCAGTTTACAGGCGGGGGCATCTTCTTGATTTTGGGGCCGTTGCGTATGCGGCTGCTTGAGATACTCATATGAGCGAACAGAAACGAATTCTTTCCGGCATGAGGGCGACCGGCCCTCGTCTTCACTTGGGCAACTACGAGGGCGCCCTGCGCCGCTGGGTAGAGCTGCAGGATGAAGGGCACAAGGTGTTCAGCTTCGTCGCCGACTGGCACGTTTTGACGACCAAAGCGGACAAGCCGGAGCAGATCGCCTACAACGCCCGAGAGGTCGCCAAAGACTTCATCGCCGCCGGACTCGACCCTGCCCGGACGACCATCTTCATCCAGTCGCAGGTCAAAGAGCACGCCGAACTCACCCTGCTCTTCGGGATGGTGGTCGGAGTCGGCAAGCTGGAGCGCAACCCGACCTACAAGGACATGATCCAGGACATCGGATCAGAGGGCTTCATCAGCTTCGGGCTGCTCGGCTACCCCGTTCTGCAGGCGGCGGACATCTTCCTCTACAAGCCCTACGGCGTTCCTGTCGGAAAAGATCAAGTTCCGCACTTGGAAGTTGGAAACGACATCATTCGCGCCTTCAACTCGCGGTTCGGGGAGGTCTTTCAAGAGATCGTGCCGCTCGTGCCGCAGGATGAGACTCGGGCGAAGCTTCCGGGGTTGGATGCGGACGACAACGGCAATCTCCGCAAGATGTCGAAGTCATACGACAACTGCATCTATTTGAACGAATCTGAGGACGAAACGGCGGAGCGGGTCAAGCGCGCATTCACAACCCCGACCAAGCTTCGCAAAACCGATCCCGGTGTGCCCGAAGGCTGCGCGGTCTGCCAATATCTCAAACTTTATTCTTCGAACTGGAGACAGCAGTGGGATGAGGACATCGCGGGCGAGCGCGGCTGCATGCAGAGCAAGAAGGAGTTGACGGAATGCCTCAACGAATTCCTGCGCCCCATGCGTGAAAGAAGGGCTCAGTTGGATGACGCAACGGTCGAAGATATTCTCAAAAAAGGAGCAGAAGAAGCAAGGGAAGTCGCGGCCGCTACCATGGACGAAGTGCGGCGGGCCATGCGTCTGTCATAATCAAACGCAAATCAGAGCAAGGCGGAGCCTTGCGGTCAGTAAGTGCAGGGAAGCATGATGAAGTTCGGAGAACTTTTTTGCGGCGCCGGAGGTATGGCGCTGGGGCTCAGGAATGCCGGTTTTGAACCCGCATGGGCCGTCGACAACAACCCCGAGGCGTGCGCGACATACCGTGCGATGATCGGCCCGCACATCATGTGCAAATCCGTCGAAGACGTCGATTACTCATCGTTGGAACGAGTGCAGGGGTTGGCGTTTGGCTTTCCCTGCAATGATTTTTCGATGGTCGGCGAGCGGCGTGGCACGGGCGGCTACTACGGGATGCTCTATCGCTATGCAAAAAAGGCGATCCAGGAAGTCCAGCCTGATTGGTTCATCGCCGAGAATGTCCCCGGCCTGATGGCGTCCGGCGGACGCGAGATCATGCAGGAGTTCGCGGACGCCGGGCCTGGCTATCGTCTCAGCGTTCATGTCTTCAAGTTCGAAGAATACGGCGTTCCGCAGTTGCGAAAGCGCGTGATCGGCGTTGGATTCCGCTCGGATTTGGGCTTGGAGTACATGCCGCCCGCGCCGACTCATCGAAAACCTGTCAGCGCCTCCGAAGCCTTTCTTGGCGTCGAGAGTGTCGTCTCCAACAACGAATTGCCCCGCCACACCGCGAAGGTCATTGAGATGCTCCGCTCGATTCCGCCCGGCAGGAACTGCTGGGATGAGAGCGTGCCTGTGCGGCTGAGATTGAATGTGGACAAGGTGCGCTTGTCACTGATCTACCGCAGGCTGCACCCTGATGAACCCGCCTATACGGTCGTGGGTTCGGGCGGCGGTGGAACCCACACCTATCACT
>JAEYWW010000028.1 GCA_023428805.1 Armatimonadota bacterium
CTTCACGCTGCCGTAGCGCAAGGAAGCGCTCGGTCTGCCTTCCTGGAGGACGATTGACTCGAAGGAGACCTTGCCGCCGATCTCGTTCTGTGAAGCCGACAACGACGACTCTTCAGTTTTGGGCGCAGGCGCCTCCTGCCCGACGGCGCTTGCCGACACGAGCAGAGGTGCTGTCCATAGCCATCGTCGCAAATCCCTTTTCCGCACGATTCCCCCTTCTATTCCCCATTATGGGCCTTGGTAAGCGAAAAATTCCCCAACTTCTTGCGAGTATGGGGACTTTTTCAGTTTAATTTGGCCCTCTGGAGGATGAACGTCTGTACTTTTACGGGGTTTCGTTCAGTTCCCCTTAATCTTCAGATTCGAAATCCCAAGAATTCTTTGTGATGGAGGGCCAGAACGGAAAGCTCTGCATTTGGCTCTCAAGAGCCGAGGCAGACGAGATTCTCAGCCGGATGCTGAACAGCCAGGACGGCGACAACGCGACATTTCAATCCGCGCTTCTCGTCCTGGCAAAAGCCATCAATTCCTCCGAGCCTGAGCCGGCGATGATGTTTGACGCCGCCGCCTAAAGGCTGATCCAGCTTCTGCTCTCGTGGCTTCGCTCCACCGCATCAAGGATGCGCTGGTTCTCGTAGCCATCCTCAAAATTCGGGGTAATTGGCTTGTTATCGACAATGGAAGTCACCGCATCCGCAACAAAGTTGATGAACGTGTGTTCGTATCCGATGATATGCCCGACAGGCCAGTAATGTCCCGCATAAGCATGAACGCTATCGGATGTTTGAATCACACGAAACCCTTGTGTTTCGCGGGAATCACCATTGTTGAAGTATTCAAGTTCATTCATCCTTTCCAAGTTGAAGACAATCGACCCCTTTGATCCGTTGATTTCAATACGATTGTGGTTTTTTCGGCCCACCGCGAACCTGCTGGCCTCAAAAGTTCCAATGGCTCCATTTTGGAACCTTGCCAAAAACATCACTGCATCATCGACGGTGACTTCGCCCATCTGATCGCCCGCCTTTGCTCCCATCCGATCATCCACAGCTCCCGCAATCGGCCGCTGCTTGATGAAGGTGTGCATCATGCCGCAAACCTCCTGCATATCTCCCAAGAGATGGCGTGCCAGATCAATGATATGACTGTTGATATCTCCATGTGCGCCGCTGCCTGCCTGCTCTTTCTGCAGCCGCCAAACCAGCGGAAAGTTGGGATCTGCGATCCAGTCTTGGAGATAGACCGCACGAATGTGATAGATCGTCCCCAAATCTCCATTCTCGATCATTTTCTTGGCGAGTGCGATTGCAGGGATTTTTCGATAGTTGTGAAAAACGCCATTAAGGACACCGGCCTTCTTGACGGCATCCATCATCGCCTTCGCCTCTTCGACGGTGTTCGCCAGAGGCTTCTCGCAAAGGACGACCTTGCCCGCCTCAGCGGCGGCAATCGCTATTTCGGCATGGCTCGAACCCGGAGTTGAGACATCAATGATGTCGATCTGTGGATCTTCAATCACCTTCCGCCAGTCCGATGAGTACCCTTCCCATCCAAAGTAATCGGCGGCGGCTTTGACTCGAGCCTCGTTTCGTCCGCAGATCGTCTTCATGCAGACATCAGCCGGGAGATCAAAAAAGCGCCCGACCTGCCGGTAAGCGTTGGAGTGAGCCTTGCCCATGAATTGGTAGCCGATCAGACCGACATTGAGGGTTCTCTTCGCCATGTCGCGCCAGTTTACAACCGTCCCCTCCACCTTCGCTCAGGCGATAGAATGATGGTCCGTGCAATTCCTTTCCCGACCTGTTTTGGCGATTGAGTCAAGCTGCGACGAAACAAGCGCCGCCGTAGTCGTCGGGCGCCGGGTGATGACCAATGTCGTCGCCAGCCAGGTGGAAATGCACCGCAAATGGGGAGGAGTCGTTCCCGAAGCCGCCGCGAGGGCTCACGTGGAAGCAATTCTTCCCGTGATCGAAGAAGCATTGTCGGGCACTGACCACCATGAGATTGCCGGAATCGGGGTCACAAACCGTCCGGGGCTCGTCGGCTCGCTCAGCATCGGCATCACGGCCGCAAAGTCGCTCGCGCGATCCTGGAATGTGCCGCTGATTGGAGTTCACCATCTGGAAGGGCATCTCATGTCGGCCTTCGCCGAACCTTTGCCGCTCCCCGAACTTCCCCTGCTCTGCCTCATTGTTTCGGGCGGGCATACGGAGATCGTTTTGGTTGAAGAAGATGGCGCCTACCGCATGATTGGCGAAACGCTGGACGATGCGGCGGGAGAGGCGTTCGACAAGGGCGCACGTTTGCTCGGGCTCGGTTATCCTGGAGGATACGCGATCCAAGAAACGGCGCGTCACGGTGATCCCAGGCGATACTCCCTGCCCCGCTCGCTGCCCAAAGACCCCTTCAATTTCAGCTTCAGCGGGCTCAAGACTGCTATGCTTCGCCTGGTCGAAAAGGAAGGCCATGCCATCCATAGAGCGGATGCGGCAGCCAGCCTCCAAGCCGCCATTGTCGATGTTCTCGCTCAAAAAGCGATGCGGGCGGTCGATCACCTCAATGTCAGAAGCATGGCGCTGGTCGGAGGGGTTGCGGCCAACGAATCTTTGCGAAGCCGCCTGGTTTCCGAGTGCGACAAGGCAGGCATCTCGCTCAGCATCCCGGCATTTGAACTCTGCACCGACAATGCCGCGATGATCGGAATTGCGGCTTCACACAGGCTCGCGCTCGGGGAGCAGGATGACTTCACGATGGACGCTTTGGCGAATTCGCCATTGCCCGGCCTGCGGTAACCTCTGGAAATGAGCGAGACGCCTCCCGCCGTTCCAGTGGAGAAAGCTGAAAAAACGCCTCTTAATCCGGCGCTTCGAATCGCCATCGGCTATGGAGTGCTGATCCTGCTCATGGCGATCATCGCTTTCGCGGGTTCGCAGAAGGCCAAGGCGAGCGAGGCGGAAGCGTACCGCCGGATGGGTGATGCCCTCGCGCAGTCCTTTGTTCCCCACTATCTCAATCGCAACTGGGCCAAGACTGACCAGGACATCGCCAAAGTTGCATCTGCGGCGAACATTCAGGAGATCACGCTCACCGATACCGAAGGACGCAAGCTGGCCAGCACCAATCGCTCCGCCGCAGACACCGAGTCGCTCAAGAATGCTCCCGACACGGCGTCGATTCGTGGAGTCTCAGGCGGCTATCAGATCGAACGGAAGATCTTTCTCGCCGAAGGCAACCCAATTGGAGCCGTGAGGATCATCATCAGCAAGTAAGATCAATCA
>JAEYWW010000134.1 GCA_023428805.1 Armatimonadota bacterium
AAGCCATGCCACACGAAACGCGGCCGATCCACTGCATACCGTATGGTTCGGCGTGCTTTGGAAAAGGCAGCCTGTTAATTGTGCCGATCTGTGTCGGAAACCCGCATGAATACGGGTTTGATCATCCCCTTGGCAGGTACTCCCATCTCACTCCGCCATCCATCATCACGTGGGCGCGTCCGATTCCGGCGTCGATGTAGCCGACGGGCGTTGTGGAAGTGTTGACTCCAAATGGCACGGGTCCTCCCTCGAAGGTCGCCACAAACCTCGCGATGGCCTCATCATCTTCGTTGTAGGCGCGAATCTCCTGTCGGAATTTGTCCTTGGGGGGATAGGTTCTCCCGTTGTCGCGCCAATAGAGGGTCACGGCCCGCCCCATCTTCTGGCCCTGCTGGATCGCTCGATCTCTCACGGCGAGAATCTGCTTTTCCCGAATCTCCGGCAGCCGCATCTTCTGCAGCGGTCGAATCCAGAGCGAACCCTTGGTGGTGTAGAGGATGTAGTTCAGTGCGGGGGAGAGGGCAAATGCTCCTGGCTCCGCGCAGACGAAAGCGCTCGGGTCTTCCGAAGGGAGGGATGCTTCGAGCCAGAGTGTGGCGACATCGTGCGTCCATCGGTTGGCCTCAAGCTCATGGTCTCGGACTCGCAGGGAGAAATCGGGCGGTTCGGGTTCGTCGAATTCTGGGGAGTACGGTTCGAAGTTCAGCGTCCGTTCACCAATGTGGAACAGGGCGACCTCCTGCCGCGTGGCGCGTCGGGCGAAATCGCCCCGCTCAACGCGAAGCTCCAAAGTGCGCCCGTCTGCTGACCACGTCGCGCTCTTGGGGCCTGATGTTTCGCGGGGGAAGAGGTGGGGCTGAGACAGCCTGCCTCCGTCCAAAACGCGGAAAACGAACTGCTCGTTGAGGATTTCATCGTTTTCACCGAACTCGACGCGCTGGCCGAAGACCACGACCTGTCCTTGCGGGGAAACATAGAGTTGGGCGTAGGGGCCGAGATCGTCGTTCTTCGACGTCGCAACGAGCTTCCAAGCTCCTGTGCTGGCCTCGATGCTGTAGAGATCGTGATGGATGGCGGGCGGTGTCTTGACCTCGCGCGATACGAGAGCGTAGGCGAGGTTGTTGCCCGCCCAGGCCAGTTTGAAGTCCTCCACTGATCCGGCACCAAAGCTGGTGACTTCCTTCAGGGATCGTCGTGCGACATCCAGAACCAGGATGGAATTGGCGACCTGCCACTGACCGGATTTGGCGGCGGCTTCGCTGGATCGCGTGATGATGGCGTGGCCCCCGTTTGGCGAGAGGGTGATGCTGTTGACAAAAGGGCCTGTGATCAGCTCTTCGGGCTGGAGGACGAGTGCATCGCTGACCTTGCTGACTGCGCGAAGTTCTTCGGGAGGATCAATCCGGCCCGGAGGTGTCTGCCCGATCAGGGCGAAAGTCAGCAATGCGGAGAGCATGATGAGAATTGGACGCTCACGACCCGGGCCCAGGTTCAGTTCGTCCCGCCCCGCACAATATTTCCGCGATGCGTCTGATCGACACCCACTGCCATCTTTACGACGAGCGCGCTTTTCCCGATCCTGTCGAGGCGGTGGAGAAGGCGGCGGAAGTCGGGGTTGATCGGCTGATCGTGGTGGGTGTGGATACGGACACAAGCCGGCAGGCGGCGGCTCTTGCCGAGAGATTTCCGGGCGTCTATGCCGTTGCCGGGTGGCATCCGAACTATTCTGCCGACTTCTCTCCCGAAGCCGTTGTGGAGATCAGGGAGCTGCTTTCGCATCCGAAGGTCGTGGCGCTCGGCGAAATCGGGCTGGACTATCACTGGGATCACGCAACGCGGGAACAGCAGATGCAGGCATTGCGGATGCAGCTTGATCTGGCCTACGAAACGGCGAAGCCCGTCGTCTTTCACTGCCGCGAGGCTTATGATGATCTCTTGACGATTTTGGAGGGTGAGCCCGCCCACAAATGGCTCTTCCACTGCTTCGCGGGTGATGATGGGCACGCTTCTCGATCTCAACGGCTGGACGCCTGGTTCGGCGTTGACGGGCCGATCACCTATCCCAAGAATGAGGCATTGCGGTCGCAGTTCGCGGCTCTCCCGGGCGGCAAAATCGTGATCGAAACAGATTCACCCTACATGGCTCCCGTTCCGCACCGAGGCCAGAAGAATCACCCGGCCCACGTGGTTTTTGTGAACGAAGCTTTGGCGCTGGCGCGGGGGTTGACGGTCGAGGAATGTGCCCAGCTCACGTCTCGAAATGCGGAGCAGTTCTTCGGGCTGGAGGATTGACCGCCAACCGCGGCATGATCTAAATCGCCGGGAACCAGGCTGGTTCGGGGAGGCGGTATGCGTCCACCGCTCCGATCTGGCGGAATCCGTGCTTGCTGTACCAGCCGCAGAGGGTTTGTTCGCATTGCAGAACTGCGGGAACTCCCATGTGGTCGGCGAGCATCAGGGCGAGGCTCAACACCTGGCTGCCAATCCCCTGCCCGCGCAGACTTTCCTGCACGCAGAGGTTGTAGATGCCTAGGCTGTTGTCGGTCGGCACCAGCATGATCGCCCCGGTCGGGGCCATCGCTTCACCGAAGTAGTAAAGCTGATGCGGTGAAGATGAAGTTGCGTCGGATATGCAGCGGCGCTGTTCATAGCTTCCTCGCCAGAAGAATTGCCGCGTCATGAAATCTGAGATGCGTTTGCGCTCCTCTTTCCCCTGCGCCAAGTGGAGCGCACCAGGCACGTTGGGTGCCGTTCCGACAAACGCCATCTCAATGAGGGTGTGACGAAGCTCGAAACCCGCCTGGATTAAATGCCATCCCATGTTGGCTGGCGAGTCTCCCGTGCAGACAAAAACCGACATGCCGGGTCGATCAGAACAAACATATGCCACTCGTTCTGCGCCTTCTGCCGCCGTTTCGTCGGTCAAATTCCAACCGGCGAGAAAGTTGCAGAATGCCAGGTCAAGCGGTCCCTGAACCTGAATCCAACCTCCATCCATCGACTGAGTTGTATGCGGCACATGCTCGGCGAGGCCGACATAGGTCGCCAGAACATTCTCGCGGGAAGCCGCGATGAGCTGGTCTAAAGAACGATGCTCCAGAAAATTCCCCAGGTTGTTTTCTTGCGCGTCAACGACGCTCCGACCGCGAGTTCTTTGCTCAGCTTGTAGCCGATGAAGCCCTGCACTCCGCGAGGGGTGAGAAGTGCGGAGGCAAATCCTTCGCCGTTCTTGCCGGTGCGCCATACATCGATCCCTCCCGCAACCTGGAGGCCGGAGTCGCCGTTTGCGTTCAATCCCAGTCGAATTGTGGGGGCATAGAAGGCATTGGGAG
>JAEYWW010000147.1 GCA_023428805.1 Armatimonadota bacterium
TCTGCGAATGGAGGGCCGAGCTCCCGCGAGGCTCTTCCCCCTCCCAAGTTATGGAAAGGACCGCTCCGCTTCAGCGGGGCTCTCGGATTTCCGCACTCCAGTGCGCCGCATCGCGCATGGCTGATCGAGCGCAGCCTGCGTCCCCATCTTCAAAGGCTTGCACCTCAGGAGAAGTGCACCACAAGGAGGGCGCGGCGGGCCGCCCATGCCAAAGCGCGACATGAATGATCGCGCACTCCATGGGCGATTTGGAGTGCGGGCAGATATGACCGCTTTCAATTCCGCCGGAGGCGGCCCCTTGCTCTTCGAACCAGAACAACGAGGGCGGCTCCGCCGCAAATGAAAGCGGCGATATCTCGCCGCACTCCATGACATGATCCGCCACCGGGTGGTGCACCTCTCCAGAGGTGCAGCTTTTCGGAGTGCTCGACCTCGGTCGAGCTCTGGAGTGAGCACCTTAGTGCTTTTGCGCGATGGAGAGGAGGAACGGGAGCGGGCACGGCCTCACAGGAGTTCGGCCCTCCAGTGAAATCTACGAATGGAGGGCGCATCTCCCGGGAGGCCGGGATCAGCAGTTCAGCCCGCTTTTGCGAGAGATTCCTCGCCCCATTTGATCGCGGCCGCAAGAGCCTTGTCTTCCTGGCCATAGGTCGGCACGGGGGCTTCCACGAGCGGCTTGACTCCGTTGCCTTCGAGCCGCAGTCCCTTGATCGTCACGTAGTCGAGCAGAGGATACTGAATCCAGAAGTTGTGCCCGTTCTTGAGCGGACTGATGATTGAAGCGAGCACCGCTCCCGCCGTCTTGCCGCCGAAGATTTCTCCGCCGCGCAGCTCCCGCATCGCCGCAGCGAACATCTCGGACGCGCTTCCAGTCGCCCCGCTCGTAAGAACGGCAACTTTGCCCTGATACTGCGTTTCGCGCTTGAAAGGTCGGACCTTGTTGTTCGAGAACTCGACCAGCTTCAAAGGATCGTTCGTCTCCTCACCTTTGGCCTCCTTGTAGGCATCAATTGCGCTGCGGTTGATGAACGTTCCGATCGGCTCATTCGGCAGGAAATAGCTGAGCAGATGCAGAAGGGACATGACAGCGCCTCCGCCGTTTGATCGAAGATCAACTACGATGACCTTCGACTTCATGGCTTCCTCCATGAGCTTGTCAACATTCTTGCGGTCGTATCCGACATCGAACGTCGGTACGGTGAGAATCGCGGTGTCGCCCTTGACTTCCAGAGTTTCCGGCACAACAGTGCTGTAGGGGCGGCGGGTTGCTTCAACTTCGATCACCTGCTCGCCGCGTTTGATCTTGATCTTGCTCTTGTCGCCTTCTTGGCCGCTCAGATCGCCCACTCCGCGCACGGGCTTGCCATCGGCTTCAAAAACCAAGTCGCCCATCTTGATTCCCGCCTCTTCCGCCGGGCTTCCCGGAAAGACGAACATCACGCGAAGACCCTTGTCGGGCTCAATCTCAATGCGGATTCCGATGCCGACCCGCTTCTGGGTCTGGCGGGCGGTTCCTGCGTCGGGCGGCATGAGCGCCATGTGGCTGAAGCCGAACTCATCCAAGGAACGGTTGACCACGAAAGCAAACTCTTCATCAGTCTTCGCCTTGTCGAGCGCGTCCTTCTTCTTCTCGATCATCGTCGGCCACTTCTTCAGGTCCGCCCCGGGCACGAACGCCTGTTCGGTGACCACCTTCTCCACGGCGGCAAGGATGTCGGTCTTCTGCTCGGGAGTGAGTTCACGAGGCTTGGCTTGGGCCAGGCCAAAGGCCGGAAGAATCGCCAGAGTCGCCGCGGCCAGAAGGCCGATGGCTCGAATGCGTGAGCTGAACATGATTCTGTTCCAATGATACGTCCAAATTGGACGCGGAATAGCTTAACGAGCAGATTTGGCGCAGAGTTTCGTCAAACGTTCAGGGTCCCACCAAGGAACGCTTTGGCGATCTCGAAGTAGATAATCAGCCCCGTTGCGTCAACGAAGGTCGAGATGAAGGGAGCGCTCATGACTGCCGGATCAAGCCCCGCCCTCTTGGCGGCGATCGGAAGCAGGCTGCCCACAGACGCGGCCCAAAGAACAATCGAGGGCAGCGCAAAACCGACAATCATGCTGACCGTCGCCGACTGCGACCAGCCGACAGGTGCGGGAAGCAGGGCGCGGAGATAGCCGAGAAAGCCCAGAGTCAGCCCAATGATCGCCGCCGCAAGGAATTCGCGGCCGAGAACCTTGATCCAGTCTCCGGCGGAAATCTCCTCCAAAGCCAGGGCGCGAGTGATGGTTGTCGTCACCTGCGATCCCGCATTACCTCCCGCACCAATCAGCAGGGGAATGAAGAAGATGAGCGGGTTGAACTTGGTGTCGCCGGATGATCCATAGTGGCGCATGACCGCACCCGTCAAACTCTCCGCGACAAAGAGGAAGAGCAGCCAGGGGATTCGGCGCTTGACAAGCTGCAGAATATTGAGCGACGGATACGATTCCGCCTGACCCGACACCGCGCCGAGGGACAAGACCTGCTCCGTTTCCGCTTCTCGGAGGATCTCCTGCGCGTCGTCGCCGGTGAAAATCCCGCAGATCCGACCCCGATCATCCAAAACCGGAAGCGCATAAAAGCCATAACGGGCCATCTTTCGGGCCGCTTCTTCCTCATCTTCCATGACCTGCGCGAAAACGGGATCGCGATTCATGATCTCGCGGGCCCGCTGCCAGGGCTGAGACCTCAACGCTTTACGGAGAGAGAAGACGCCAAGAAGATGATTCTCCGCATCCAGAACATAAACATCGTTGACCGTCTCATACTTGTCCTCGCTGGCGCTTCGCAGGTCGGCCAAAAGCTCGGCTATCGTCGAATCGGGGCGGACAAAGAAGTACCGCTCAGTCATCAATCGGCCGACGGTGCCCTTCGGATACGCCATCAGGCGTCGGACTTCGTTCGCATCTTCTTCAGGAATGATGTTCAGCAGCGCCTCGAAACGCTCCTGCCCAATCTCCTCCTGCATGTCGAGCGCGTCGTCCATCGGCAGGATGTCGAGATAGGCCGCCAAGGTCTCGTCAGGGATGATCTCGACCAGCCGACGGACGGTTTCGGTCGGGGCTTCGACGAGCACATTCGCGCCCGTCATGGGATCGAGCCCGGCGAGGATGGCGACCCCTTCCTCGGAATTGAGGTGAGTCAGGGCCTCCGCGATGTCTTCGACACGAGTTCCCGCAAGCTCATCTTTGATGCTGGGAGCGGATGGAACGTTCCCTCGATGAGCAAGTGACTTCAGCCGATCTGTCAGGTTCGTCAACAAGCTCATGCGGCTCAGCTCCTTGCGGGTGTGGCGGGCGGTGCGGCGAAATGCGGTTGTCGTCCAGCGAAACAGGGGTCTAAGGAAGGACATGACAGCCTCTCCGCGAGTTCAATCATACTTCCCGGAAGCAACGCAATGGGCATCGCAGAGTCCTTTCGCCAAAACCTTCACAAACACGCACTGATTCCCTTTGGAGCACGGGTGCTGGTGGGAGTTTCTGGAGGCGCGGACTCCCTCTGCCTCCTGCACCTTCTCCATGAGATCGGAATTGATGTTGCCGCCGCTCATCTGCATCACGGGCTTCGCCCGGAGGCCGACGAAGAACAGGAGATCATTCGCAGTATTGCGGAAGGATTGGGAATCCCCTTTGTTGCAGGCAAAGCCGATGTCGGCCTGATGAGCCATGAGCTGAAAATTGGGATTGAAGAAGCGGGGCGGCACGCTCGATACGCGTTCTACCGCTCGGCGCTTCAGGAGACGGATTCGCAACTCATTGCAACCGCCCACACGCTCGACGATCATATCGAGACAATCCTTTTCAACCTTGTCCGCGGAACTGGTCGGGCCGGTCTCGCCGGGATTCCGCGGAGGCGCGAAAACATCATCCGCCCGCTTCTCGATTTCACTCGACAGCAGACTCACGACTTCTGCGAGGGGAAGGGTCTGCACCCGTTCAGCGATCCTTCCAACACCGATTTGGCACTGAGCCGCGCCAGAATTCGGCATCGGGTGATGGGGGAGTTGGAGATGATCAATCCAGCTTTCAGGGAAGCTATTTCGCGCGCCGCTTCGACTCTTCAAGCCGAGGATGACCTGCTTGACGGAATGGCGGCATCCATGCTTGAAGGGAGCGAAATTCGGCCCAATGGCGAACTTTGGTGGCTCACCAGCGACTGCGAGGTGATCCTTGACTCAATCAAATTGGCACAGCACCCCGCGCCGCTGGTTGCACGGGGAGTGCGGCTTGCCGCAGGCGTGCTCGGCGCGGCCATGGATCATCATCAAACCAACCTGATTCTCGGTGGCTTGGTGGACGGTTCCAGCGGAAGCATCACCACGGAGGGCGATGCGGTTCACATCACCTGGACCGAGTCTCGCATCCACCTTCAGCAGACGCAGCCGACTGCTCCCTTCCGCTTTCCCGTCACTATTCCCGGAGAGACTGAGTCAACGGAATTTGGCTGGACGCTGATTGCCGAATATCAGTCTGGCTCCGAGTTGGGAACTCAGGCCGGTCATCTGGATCAATCGAAGGTCGCTGGGGGACTCCACCTTCGCGGCGCGGAAACGGGCGACCGCATCGCGCCCGTCGGGCTCGGCGGAACCAAGCTCATCAGCGACATTTTTCAGGACATGAAGCTCTCGCGCGCGGCCCGCACCCGAATGCCGATCATCTGCGACATGGCCGGGCCAATTTGGATTCCTTTTGGCCCGGTCGCAGAGAGAGTCAAGGTGGATCAGAGCACAAAACGTCAAATTCTCCTGCGTCTGCTTCGGTCGGGCGACCCGGTCGACCGGGCCGTTGGGCCATAATGACCGGAACGCAGCAGCGGCTTCGGGCGTAGGCTTCAAGGGAAGCAGAGCCCTTCAGGAACTGACATTGAGCAAGGCAACAAGAAACGTAATTGTCGCGATGGCGATCCTCGCCGCAGCCATCTTCGCGATCCAGTTGTTCGCCCCGAACAGCAGCCTTTCCGCATTCGGCCCCGGTCCCAAGCGGCTTGAATGGTCCGAATTTTCTCAGAAGGTTGACCAAAAGCAGGTCAAGACTGCCGACTGGCAACAGGAGACCATTTCCGGAACCTTGAGCGATGATTCCCGCTACACCACAACGGGCTTCACGCGCGACTCCGAGAGCGGCAGCAAGTTGCTTGAAAGGATGGATGCCCAGGGCGTCGCCATCAAATTCCTCAACGCTCCTGCCTCGCTGATGTTCGGTCAGGTTCTGATCACCCTTCTTCCGCTCTTCATCATCGCCGGATTCCTTTACTTCATGTATGTCCGCTCCAGCCAATCTGCGGGCAACCAGGCGATGAACTTTGGGCGAAGCAAGGCAAAAAGAGCTGGAGAAAACACCCCCAAGGTCACTTTTGAAGATGTCGCAGGCATCGACGAAGCCAAACAGGAGCTCTTCGAGATCGTCGACTACCTGAAGAACACCAAGAAGTACGTCGCCCTCGGCGCGAAGATTCCAAAGGGTGTGCTTCTCGTCGGCCCTCCGGGTGTGGGCAAAACCCATCTTGCCCGCGCCATCGCAGGCGAAGCAGGTGTTCCCTTCTTTCATATTTCCGGCTCCGACTTCGTCGAAATGTTCGTCGGTGTCGGCGCGGCCCGTGTCCGCGATCTCTTTGAGACCGCCAAGGCGCACAAGCCCTGCCTGATGTTCATCGACGAAATCGACGCGGTCGGTCGTCAGCGCGGCGCAGGTGTTGGCGGCGGCCATGACGAGCGCGAGCAGACCTTGAACCAGCTTCTGGTCGAAATGGACGGATTCGAGCCCAACAGCGGCGTCATCGTGATCGCCGCGACCAACCGCCCCGACGTTCTGGACCCCGCGCTCCGCCGCCCAGGCCGCTTCGACCGAGAAGTCGTGGTGGATGCCCCCGACGTCAAGGGACGGGAACTCATTCTCAAAGTCCACTCCAAAGGCAAGCCGTTTGACGACAGCGTCAAGCTGGAGGTCATCGCAAAGCGAACTCCTGGGTTCACTGGCGCAGACTTGGCCAACGGCCTCAACGAATCCGCCCTCCTCGCGGCGCGGCGCGGCAAGAACCGCATCGACATGAGCGACGTGGAGGAAGCCCTTGATCGCGTGATCGCGGGTCCCCAGCGGCGCAGCCGGGTCATGGATGCCCATGAGCGCGAAGTCATCGCCTATCACGAAGCCGGCCATGCCGTCGTCGGCGAGATGTGCGAAAAAGCCGATCCCGTCCACAAGATCACAATCCTGCCGCGCGGCATGTCTCTCGGCTCAACTTGGTCGCTGCCCGAAAAAGACACCTACCTCGTCAGCGAGCAGGAGCTGCACGACGACATCTGCAGCCTCCTCGGTGGACGCGTTGCTGAAGACATCATCTTCAATGCCGTCACAACCGGCGCCTCCAACGATCTGGAGCGAGTCACCAGAATCGCCCGGGCGATGGTCACGAAGTACGGCATGAGCACCAAGCTCGGCACCCTCGCCATCGGACGCAGCCACACGAATCCGTTCCTGGGTCGTGACTACGCGGACGACCGCGATTATTCAGAAGAGATTGCGAAGCTGATCGATGACGAGGTCCGCCGGATCGTCGAGCAGAACCGGGAGCGGGCCGAACAGATTCTGACCTCTTATCGACCTCAGCTTGATGCCGTCGCCCAGGCGCTGCTGGACCGGGAGACATTGGATCGCGAAGAATTCCTTGCAATTATGAGAGGAGAAACTCTGCCCTCCGAAAAGCCGGAGAGCGGCATTTCCGCCGACGATCAGCCGGGCACTTCCGTCGAGGAAAAGCAGCCGACTGTCCCACCCCATCAGCCTCGGCTTGAACCAGGAACGGCTTAATAAAGACTCGTCAGCAATCATCCCCGAGCGTTCGGTATAGTAACCGAACGCTCGGCTGATTTATGAGCATTGACGTTCTTTACCAGCAAGGATTCGACTTCCGGTGCGATGGCCGCTACGGAGAGGCTCGGCAGGCGCTGACCCAGGTTCTCGCAATGAATCCAACCCACGCCGATGCCAAGTGGCAGATTGGGCTGATTCAAGGCTTCGAAGGAGACTTTGATGGTTCTCTGCAGACTCTTCTTGAGGTGGTTGTCGCGAACCCCGGCCACGTGAATGCCCGCTACGATCTGGCGATGACGATGATGATGCTGGGCCTGAGCGATGAAGCCTGCTCTCATTTCCACGAGGTTCTGCGTCAGAATCCTGGCCACGAGAAAGCCAAGCAGCAGATCGTCTGGTGCCCCTGATCTGAGGTTCGCATGAAGGAGCGGCTGACGCGTCATTGGCCCACCCTCCTTCTCCTGCTTCTTCCCATCATCCCGCTTTGGCGATGTGTTTTTCTCGGCGAAGCAATCGGCCCGTGGGATCAGATTCTCGCCATGTCACCCTGGGATCAGACCCCGAAGCCGGGTCGTTCTTGGGATGTGCTCTCCGCCGACGGAGTCCTGCAATTCCATGTCTGGCGCGAGATGGTTTTTCAAGGTTGGCGCACTTTTGATCCACCCTTCTGGAATCCCCACCAGCTCATGGGCACCCCGATTCTGGCGAATTCACAGTCAGGCGCCTTCTACCCCCCCCACATCATCGCCGCCTTCACCTATCTGCCGACCGCCGCGCTCATCGTCATCCTTGCGTGGCTTCACC
>JAEYWW010000152.1 GCA_023428805.1 Armatimonadota bacterium
CCGTCAGGCATACAATGATTGCAGTCCAGGCTCTGGTGCTGTCCGAGCAGGTTGCAGTCGGCGGTGCGATGAGCGCATTCGACGATGACGGAAAGTTGAAGGATGAACGCACCCGCGGGTTCATGCAGAACGCTCTGGACTGTCTGGTCGATGTCGTGGGCAAGTTGGGCGGATGACGCAGAAAGAGCTTCGAGACAGACTCGCCCAAATCCCGATTGAAGAGGCCGCTCCGATGCTTTTGGGCGCCAGGCTCATCGGCCCGGATGCCGAAGCGGCGATTGTCGAAGTGGAATCCTACGGAGGCGAAGATGACGCGGGGAGCCACGCTTGGCGAGGCCCGACGCCCCGAACCCGCATCATGTACGGCCAACCCGGGTTCGCCTTCGTCTACTTCACCTACGGCAATCACTGGATGCTCAACATGGTGGGGCGCGAAGAGGGGCGGGCGGGTGCAATCCTGATCCGGGGAGCGATGCCCGTTTCGGGGATTGAGAATATGCGCCAGCGTAGGCTCAAAGCCAGAACGGACGAAGACCTCCTGAGCGGCCCGGGGAAGATCGCCGCTGCATTTGGGTTGTCCGGCGAGCACAACGGGCTTGATCTCTTGGATTCAGAGAGCCCGCTTCAGGTCATTCCGGGAGATGCACCGGGCGAATACTGGACCGGCGTGCGGGTGGGGCTGTCCCCTCAACGGGGAGCGGAGACGCCGTGGAGATTCATTGATTTACGGCGCGCGCGCTGGGCTTCTCGGCCTCGGCCTGCACCACTTTGAGGTCTGGTTTGGTGCGGCGCGTCAGGATGTACCAGGTGCCGCCGATGCAGAGCGTTCCGGCGAGGGCGTATGCGATGGGATTTTTAGTGCTGTAGCAGGAGCCCAAGCCGAAAACCCACATGCAGGAGATTGCGATGATCTTGACCCGCTTGCTGATCCACTTGTTCTGATCCCAATCGCGGAGCGTCGGCCCCCACCAGGGGTTTTGGAGCATCCATGCGTGGAGCTTCTCATTGCCGTTCTGGAAACAGAACAGGGCCATGATGAGGAAGACCGTTCCCGGCATGACCGGCACAAAGTAGCCGACAATGCCGACCCCGGTCAAAACCAGGCCCAACGCCGTCCAAGCCACCCGTTGCAGGGTCATGTGTTCAGTCTGGGATTCTTGAGTGAAGGGTGACTTGATGAATCTAGGGAGTCCTTGTCTGAAGTAATGCGGCTCGGCTCATGGTCTTGCCGCACTCTCTCAACTTTTGTATAATGCACCCGTCGAGACAAGGCAAATGGCGAAAGCCAGCGGATCCTCGACCACGAAGGGTCCGCTGGCTTTCGCTTTTGCGGGACCCTGAAAAACACGAGGTGAAGAATCAATGCCGACACTTGTGATCGTGGGCGCCCAATGGGGCGATGAGGCCAAGGGAAAGATCGTTGACGTTTTGGGGCACGAGGCCGATGTGGTCGCGCGCTACAGCGGCGGCAACAACGCCGGACACACCGTCATCATCGGAGACAAGGAGTTCAAATTCCACCTGCTTCCGGCAGGAATCCTGCACAAGGGAACCGTTTCCATCCTGGGCGGGGGCATGGCGATCTGCCCAAAGAGCCTGCTCGAAGAGCTCGACCGAACCAAACAGCAGCAGGCGGAGCTGGGCGAGCTTCAAATCAGCCCGGCGGCGCACGTTGTCTTCCCCTATCACAAATTGCTCGACCAGCTTGAGGAAGCGGCTCGGGGCGACAATAAGATCGGCACGACCAGCCGTGGCATCGGGCCGATGTATACCGACAAGGTGCAGCGCGTCGGCATCCGCTTCGGCGAGTTCGTCAAGCCCGAACTCTTCCGCGAGCGGCTCAGGGAAGTCCTCTCATTCAAGAATCGCCTGATCGAGCTTCTGGGCGGGGAGCAGATCGAATTCGAGGCCCTTTACAACGAGTACAAGGGTTATGCCGAGCGGCTGTCGCACTACGTGGATGACACCGACACCTTCCTCCAGCACGCGGTCATGCGGAAGGATCAGATTCTGTTCGAGGGAGCGCAGGGAACCTTCCTTGATCTCGACCAGGGCACCTATCCCTATGTGACCAGCAGCCACCCGATTTCGGGCGGCGCGTGCCTCGGCACCGGAATCGGCCCCCGCGCCATCACGAGCGTGCTCGGTGTGGCGAAGGCCTACACCACCCGCGTCGGCGAAGGCCCGTTCCCGACGGAATTGAAGAACGCTACGGGCGACCAGATTCGAGAGCAGGGCCGGGAATACGGCACCACGACGGGCCGCCCCCGCCGTTGCGGCTGGCTTGATCTCCACGCGCTCCGCGCCTCCTGCCGCATCAATTCGATGAGCGGGCTGATCGTCACCCGCGTCGATGTGCTCAGCGGAATTCCGAAAGTCGGCGTCTGCATCGGCTATGAAGTGGACGGCGAAGTTCTGCCGGGGCTGCCCTTCACATCCTGCGAATGGGCGGCGGTCAAGCCGGTCTATCAATACTTCCCGGGCTGGGAAGGCGATCTGCGGAAGGCCCGCAAGTTTGGGGACCTGCCGCGCGAGGCGCAGAAGTATCTGGAGTTCGTCGAAGAGTTCACCCAGACTCCCATCGCGATCATCTCCATCGGCCCCGACCGCGCCGAAACCATCATCCAGCGTCCCGATCTGATCTGGGGTTGAGCGAAAGTCGCCCGGGCGTACCGCCCGAGGTTGCATTGTATGGCAGCAAAACGGAGCGCCCGACTTCAGTCGGGCCATCGGATTTCCGCACTTCAGTGCGCTGTGCTGCTTAGTGTTTCCAGTAGAAAGCAGGCTTCTCCGGGCAGGATGCCCGGGTGACTCATGGGCAGGATGCCCATGCCACTTCAATTTTGCCTGGATAGGCC
>JAEYWW010000158.1 GCA_023428805.1 Armatimonadota bacterium
GTCACAGAAGATTAAAGAAGGGGGCCGAATGACCAAGTCATGCGACCCCGTTGCCTGTTGGTTGATTGGCTCGGCTGCGCTACTTCTTCTTGTAGACGCTCGACAACTGAGTCATCCACTCTTCGCCGATCTTCATTTCGAGCATGAAGCTGAGCGATTTGTCGTCAATCTTGGAGTAGGTGAGGCGGAAGGTCATCTCCTGCTCCATATACTTGAAGGTGTCGGACGTCAGCACCAGCTTGCCATCGGTGATCTGCCCCTTGGCCTTGATGGATTGGCCGCCCATGCTGTCGAACCAACTGGCTTCGTACTGCTTGTCCACCTCGTTGTAGGTGATCATGAACATGCCCTCGAATTTCATGCCAGGGCCCATTTCGCCCGCGACCATCATATGGACATAGCGGTCCATGAGGGCCCACTTGGAAGTGGCTTTGCCCTTGCTCTCCATCTTGGAGCCATCCGGCATGTGCATCGTGTCGGTGGTTTCGAACTCACCAACCAGGTAGCTGATCGCCTTCAGCTCAGCTTCGGGCTGCGGAGGCATCTCCTGGGCGCGGGAACCGACGCACGCGACGAGCAACAGAATAGACATCAGTGTGGTTTTCATAGTGATCACCTGTCTCGCATGATATCCCAACGTCATGCGAAAGTGGATGATTCCTCCTACGGTCGGTGGGACTCCAGTTCGCGCACATAGAGCGGCATATAGATGCCGCCGATCACGGACCTCGCCCTCATTCCCTTGGTTTTGGCGGATTTGGTTTCGTACCAGTCGGTGAAGGGAAGACGATCCGGGGTCTCGTTCAGCATCTTGAACACCGGAGCAATCAGGTTGTCCTGTGTCTGGCGGTCGCCCATCGCCCCGCACCAGAAAATCCAGTCGGTCTTCGTGAACTCAGCGCGGTTGTCAAGAGGAACGCCGTAGTCGTTGGAAAGCCGGAGATAGTTCTGCAGCTCCTCGCGTCCATAGTCATCGGGGAAGAGGTTCAAGAGCAGAACTTTGTCCCAAACCATGTTGTACTTGAGCCCCCAGGTGTTCGTTGCCCCAAAGGCGAGCTTGCTTGGATTGCGTCCGGCTTCGCTGAAGTAGAACTTCAAACCCTCCTCCGCCTCATTGGTTCTGCTCATCGCCTTGAGCGCGACAATCGACTTGACAGAGAGATTGGCGTTGCGGGCGAGGTGTCCGGCGAAATCGTCGGTGCAGAGCTGGTTGGCTGGATCAATGCCATGCTCGGCGAGATAGTCTGCCCAAAGATCGAGCTGTTTGCGATACTGATCGCGAAGGCTCGTCCTGCCATGCCGCGCCAGGGCCTCGGTCATGATGATCATGTTCGCAGACTCCTCGACGGGCATTTGATTCTCCTCCGTCCGTTCGCCCCCTCCATAGACTTGCCCGTTGGCGAGTGGGAATTGCCCCAAATCATGCGGTGCGAAAGGCCAGGGCCAGCGGCTGCTGGCGGCATACTCGAAGACTGGCCTCAACTGCGCCTCCAGCAGTTCGGGATTCAAAGCGAGGAAGAAGGGGGCGGCAGGGAAGGTGACGTCCACCGTGGCGAGGCATCCGTTGCTTGAGTTCTCCTTGCTGAACATCAGCAGGTCGCCATCCAAATCCTCGACGATCGTGTGGGCCGCGAGGCATTGACGATAGGCGAGCGCGCCCATGAGCGCATACTGTTCGCCTCCCGCAGTCCGCAGCCTGGTGGCCAGTTCCGCATCGAATTTCTGGCTTTTTTGGCGGATGGCAGGGTAATCGTCGGCGGCCTGCTTCAGCAGGCCACCCAGGTCCATCCCTTTTCGCTTCCAATAGGGAGGGAGCTTGCGGCGGAAGTATTCGATGGCCTCAATCTCGTCCAGCGCGACCATGAACCATCCTTCATGCGTGTCGGCATTGACTTTGCCGAGGGGAATTTGAATCGCGGCAACTGGCCAGTCGTCATCTGCCGCACGCGGAAACCGCAGGTCGTCATCTTCCGGGAGCGACCCCTTTGCGGCAAACGAATTGCGGCTTGTGGAGTGACCGGAAATGGAGGACTCAGCGGATGGCGCGGCGACGGCCAGCGTCCCCCAATCAATCGTCACCATGTCGCCGGAGCGATGGAGAGGCGACCCGTTCGTTGCCGTGATCGTGAGGGATTCCAGGCCGCGTATCCGGTGGCGGTTGATGTCCACTTTCTGTCCTCCGTTTTCAGTAACCCACTCTCCAGTGAAGTCAACGTAGAGGTCCACGTCATGTGTTGATCCATCAATCGCCCGCGCAGATGCGGTGACATAGCTCACCGGGCGTGCGAGAATCTCAATGTCATCTGTGAACAGAGGCGAGAGGAACTCGATCTTGAGCTCGATTCCTGCATCCTGGAAGGTGAAGATGCTTCGGGTGGCATGGACTTCTACGGAGGTTTGTTTGAGCGCGGGAGTCTTGACCGTGTCCGCGCCCATCCAGCGGTAGGTTTTGCCGTCAATCCGCACCAGACCCTGTGCGGCATTCACTTCGGTCGTCCAGTGCCTCGGCCAGCCATCGGTCAGGCTGTCGCCCATGCACCATGCGCTGAAGTACGGCGTGTGGGTGAACAAAGGCACCGCCGGTGGGCGCAGAGTTGGCGAAACAAGCAGTGCGGCGGCGAGCAATGGAGTCATGCCGAAAATTATAACGATTGTTTCGTTAGCGCACCGTGAGCGTGAATTCCTGCCCCTTCTTCATGTCCGCCACGAGGCTGTCGCCTTCCATTCGGGGATGAACGTCGCCTTCAATATCTGAGTCTCCGAAGTTGCGGAGCAATCTTAGCGATCCATCGACGGTTGCCCGGATGGTGATTGATTGGGTTCTTCCATTGACTCGGTTCGCGCTGACGATGAATCCACCCTCTGCCCGGAGCATCTCAAAGGAGGCATCTGCCCACTTGTCGCTGACCGAAGGAAACACACGGATGGTGCCGCCCCAGCTTTGGAGAAGCATGTCGTGGACGGCCTCCATCGCCAGGAAGTTGCCTTCCAGAGTGACCGGGCGGTAGGTGAAGCCCGACAATCCCGCCCCGATCTGGTCGCCGTTGGCGTGGAATCCGTTGCGGAGCACAAAGGCTCGGCTGTAGTCGTCGAGCATCTTCAAGGATTCGTCGGCGCGTCCCGCACGAGCAAGGATGCAGCTCATCCAGGAGAAGCTGTAGCCGACCCAGGCGTGGGTGCCGTGCCGGAGCGTCGCGTCGAGGGTTTTGTTGATTGTGCGGATGCCCGTTCGAGTGTCGGGGGTGATGATTTCGAGCGGATGGATCGCCATCGAGTGGGAGTGATGGCGGTGTGATTCGGCCATCGGCTCACCCTCCGCGAACATCAACGCGCCGGAATCATCTTGAATGAGCGCGGGGAGCGATTCCTCAAGTTCCTGCCACTGCTTCGCTTCGCCAGATTTGCCCAGAGAGGCCGCCATCTCCTTGCAGGCTCGGAAAATAAAGAGGAGAAGCGCATTGTCGTAGTTTGAATTGGGCTTCAGCCAAGACTTGGGTGAGTTGTCGTGGATTTCGGGTGACGACGAGAGGGGAAGACGCAGTTTTCCATCTTCGCCGCGTTCCAGCAGCTCCCGAACGCTGATCGCGATCTCCGTGCAGAAGGGATAAGCGCGCTCTCTCAGAAACCACGGGTCACGCGTGAAGAGCCAATGGCGATAGAAGGATTGCGCGACCCAGGCTCCGTTGGTGGGGGAGAGCGAGTATTGTCCCCATCCGCCCATCGGTTTTCCCTCAAGCGTCATCACGCCGGGGATCGCCGCACCTTTTGTCTGATAGAAATCCCGCGCGAACTGTCGATAGGATGGAAGCCGATCCCAGTTGTAGTCGAGCCAGCAGGTTCCTGCTTCGTTCAAACCCGCCGTGTGGTAGGCAAGGTATGTGGTCTGTGTGTTGAGGTCGTTGTGGTAGTCGCCCTTCCATGGCGGCAGCGTTCCTGCGTCTGCCGTCCAGAGTCCCTGGAGCGGAATGGGCTTGCCATTTTTGCGGCTGGCGGCTCCGTAGTAATACTTCGCCAGGTTGTATTGCCACTGAATTCTTTCGTTCGGGACCTTGACACTCGATGTGGCCCAAAGCTTTGACCACCACTCCTTGTGCGGTTTCAGATGATCTTGGAATGTCGTGCCCAACGCACGGTGGAGGCGCCTTTTTGCTTCTTCGACGGGGCGTTTTGCCTCCTGGTTGTCGATGATGGTGGCGGCGAGGAGGGTGCGGTCCCCTTGTCGCTTTGTTCCGTACGCGACCACCCACTCAAAGCCCTCCGCCCCCTTCTGATGAAACCACTCCAACTCATTGTCCTTGCCGAATTGTGCCGCTCCATATCCGAGTTGGGCGAGCGATTCTGGGCGCATGAGCCGGCTTTGGAAATTGGTGGGCACCTCAATCAGAATCACTTTTTCCGTTGCTTTCGCAATAGCCTTGATCTGCCCGCGATCAAAATCGACTGATCCAACACCTGTCGGCATGTCCAGCGAAAACTGCGTGCTTTCCCACGCTTCCGGGAGAGTGAGTTCGATCCGCCCGGCGGGGAGTTTGGTGGGGTAGGCGATCGTATCGTAGGGGATGTCGAAATACTCGTGCATCGTCTTCCAATCCCCCTTCGCGTGCAGCTCCCGCATCTTGGCGTAAGTCCAATCCGGGCGTTTCAGCATTTCCGGCAGTCGTTCATCCCACAATCGGCCCGTGTCGAGCGAGATGCGCAGCGTCCGCCCCTCGCCCCAAAGAAGGGCTCCGAGGTGTCCGTTGCCCAGCGGAATACCTTCATCCCAGGTCTTGACGGGTGCGGACAGCTCAATTTTTTCGGGATTCATAGCGGGTTGATTGAAGCTGAGGGCGCTCATGAGAACCAATTTGCCGAGCATGACTTGAACTTACCAAAGATTCGGACTCTAATTCTTCCAAATAGACTGGGCCGGGAAGCATTTGACACCAACAATGGTTTCTGGTAGCATTACGAACGCAACTGCGATTGGGTGGATAACCAGGGACGCGGTTGTTTCGGTGCAGGTGACAAGAGGATGCCTCTGAAAGTTCTGGTGTGTGATGACGAGCGACATATTGTCCGCCTGATCCAGGTGAACCTGGAGAGGCAGGGCTACACAGTCGTGACGGCCTTCGATGGCAAGGATGGTTTGGAGAAGGTCAAGGCGGAGAACCCCGATCTGATGGTTCTTGACGTCATGATGCCGTACATGGACGGCTTTGAAGTTTTGAAGTCTCTGCGGCGTGATCCGGCGTTTGAATCGCTTCCGGTCATCATGCTGACCGCGAAGGCGCAGGACAAGGACGTGTTCGAGGGCTATCACTACGGCGCCGATATGTATCTGACCAAGCCGTTCAACCCGATGGAGCTTGTCAGCTTCGTCAACCGCATCGCCCAGGGCAAGGACGATGAGGGCAGCGGCGGATCGAAGAAGTACGAACTCTGACGTCTGCAGTTTTTGAGATGGCCCCGAAGGATGGTTCCTTCGGGGCTTTTGATTTTTTGATGGTTCGCCAATAATAGAGAAAGGAATGATGTTCGAGATTCTGCTGGCCCAAGATCGTGTGTTTGTGGACAAGTCTCCCAGCCGCCTCGGGATGATCGCGCTGATCGTTCTGCCTCTGGCTCTGGCCTACGGAATCTTTATTGCCCTCGACAAACGCGATCCCAGCGATCCGCTGCACAAACTGAAGTGGGCGGGCTTTCTTCCCCTCCTGGTGGGAGTCATTCTCGGCGCGCTCAATGCGCGGAACATGGGCAGCTATCTCTACCAACAGGCCAACCTGATTGGCGGGAATATGCGGGTTCTCCACTACGTGTCGCTGGTGATTCCGATTCTCGGCATGATTGGACTTGCGCTGCTTGCCCGGAAAAAGAACTCCGGCCCACGCTACGATTTCTGATCCTGAGAATATTTTTATTCCACCCTTGCAGTCCGAACATCCTTGTGATAACATCGTCTCAGAATACGAATTCTCTACGTTGAGAGTTCTTCTTGAGACGGGCCGATGAGGGTTACGCAACAGGATATCGCGAGGTTGGCGAAGGTGTCGCAGGCGACGGTTTCCCGGGTTCTTTCCGGGGATACGCGCGTCGAGGCGGAGCTTCGGGATCGCGTTCTGGATGCGATGGCGCAGAAGAACTACTACATTGATTCCCGCGCCCAATCTCTTCGATCCAAGCAGGCGCATTTGGTTGGCCTGGTCTTGAAGAGGCCCGCAGGCGGGCTGAATGAGGACCCGTTTTTTGCGAGGCTCGTTTCCGAAATCACCGAAGTTCTCAGCGGCACCCAGTTCCACCTCTGTCTGGACATTGCCCACAACTCCCGCGAACAGGCCACCATCTATGAAGAGCTGCTCAGAACCCGCCGCGTGGACGGGCTGATCATGGTCGAGCCCCAAAACAGCGACCCTCGGCTCGCCCAGCTTCAAAAAGATCGGTTTCCTTTTGTGGTCATCGGCAATCCGGGGTCTGTCCCGGTCAATTCAGTGGACAACGACAACGTCCTCGCGGGGCGCATGGCGACGCTTCATCTGCTCGACAATGGCTTCCACAACATCGGTTTTCTTGCTGGTCCTGCGGGAGTTCAGGTCAGTGATGACCGGATCACGGGCTACTCCTTCGCCATGCGTGAACGGGGAGAGATCGAGGCGATCTGGCACAGCGAATTCGGGTTGCTTGCCGCCGAGCGGGTTGCCGAAGAGATTCTTGGACAGAGAGTGCGCCCACGCGCGCTGGTCGTCATGGATGACTTCATGGCGGTCGGAGTGACGATGGTCGCACGAAGGCTGGGATTGCGTATTCCCGAGGATTTGGCTCTCGTCAGCTTCAACAACACCAGTCTTTGCTCCTTCCTGGATGGAGGATTGACTTCGATCGACCTGAATGTTGAGCAGATTGTTCACAAGGCTTGTCAGATGCTTGTTAATCAAATTCAAGACCCTGAGCGGGCGGAGGTGACGCGACACATCGTGCCGTGTGAGCTTCGAGTTCGCCGCTCCAGCTACCGGGGGGACTACTAATCGTGCTTGCTCTCCTGATTCCCCAGGTCGAATTCAGTCATGAATTCGTATACCGAGCTGATTCCCGGCTTGACCGCGTGAATCTGGCGGGGTCATTCAACAACTGGAATAAGGATGCCGACGCAATGAAGCTGGATGCGGACGGCTATACCTGGCGTCTCGGCAAAAAGCTTGCTCCCGGGCGGCATAGCTACAAATTTGTCCTCAACGGAGAGCAATGGATCATTGATCCCAAAGCTTGGAAGAATGAAGGTGATGGGAATGGGAATACCAATTCTATTCTCCTGGTGACTCCGCCCGATTTTGCCAAGCCCGCCAGTTCCAGTGATGGAGTGTTGGCGAGATCGGCGATCTTTCATTCCCAGCGGCCGCCTGCCCTGAACTTTGATCGGGGCGAGCTTTCGCTGACCTTCACCCTGCGCCCGGGTGATGCGAGGAAAGTGGAGCTCATCGCGAACAACCGCAGTCATGCGATGCCGGTCAGTCATGCCGACGAACTGACTGAAACTCGCAAGGTCAAGCTGGCTTGGAACCGCCGCTCCAATCTCTCCTATTTCTTCCGCATCACCGACGGAAGTGCTGTCTTCGACTACGGAAGCAACGGACTTTCGCCCAGGGGGCAGAGCAGGGCATTCCGCATCCAGGCAGACAGCTTCCAGCCGTTTACCGTGCCGGACTGGGTTGAAGGGCGAGTTTTCTATCAGATTTTTCCCGAGCGCTTCCGCAATGGCGATCCCGGCAATGATCCCCAAGATGTCGTGCCCTGGGATGGCGAGCCGAAGTATTTCAACTTCATGGGCGGTGATCTGAAGGGGGGCGAGCAGAAGATCGGCTACCTGGACAGCTTGGGAGTCGGCGCGGTCTATTTCAATCCGATCTTCGAGAGCCCGAGCAACCATGGCTACGAGACGATCAATTACCGCAAGGTCGAACCCCGCTTCGGCACCAACGCGCAGTTTGCTTCTCTGACCAAGCAGCTTCAGGCGAAGAACATCAAGGTCGTGTTGGATGGAGTCTTCAACCACACTGCCGTCACTTTTGCGCCATTCGCAGATATGCGTGAAAAGGGCCGGGACTCAAAGTACAAGGACTGGTTCTATATCAAGAGTTTTCCGGTTGAAGTCAAAGAAAATCCCAACTATGAGGCTTGGTTTGGCTTCCCTTCCATGCCAAAGCTCAATGTGGGCAATCCAGAGGTCAAGTCCCACCTTCTTGATGTGGTCGACTTTTGGGACACGACTGCCGGGATTGACGGCTGGCGGCTTGATGTCGCGAACGAAGTGGATATGAACTTCTGGCGCGCGTTCCGCACCCGGGTCAAGAAGGTCAATCCCGAGGGCTGGATTTTGGGCGAGGTTTGGGGCGACGGTCGCCCGTGGCTCGGAGGAGATCAGTGGGATTCGATCATGGGCTACCAATTCCGCGATGCCACGCTCGGCTTCGTGGCGCGGGGCGAGACCAAGCCAAGCGTTTACCTCGACCGGCTTTTTGCGACTTATGAGAGCTATCCGCCCCAGGTTTCCCGAAGCCTGATGAATCTGTTGAGCAGCCACGACACGCCGCGATTCCTTTCGGAATGTGGCGGCAATGCCGACTTGGCGCTTCTCGGGGCCGCACTTCAGATGACCTGGCCCGGTTCGCCGAGCATTTACTATGGCGAGGAGCTGGGCATGGAAGGGAAGGCCGATCCTGACAACCGTCGAGGGATGCGCTGGGATTTGGAGAAGGCGGACAACCGCTTTCTCAAGGAGTATCGGGCTCTTATTGCCGCTCGAAACAAACATGCAGCCCTGACTCAGGGAGAGCCCGTTCGGCTGGAATCGAATGACTCCGATTCCACGCTCGCCTTCGGAAGACTTTATCAAAACCAGGCGGCACTCGTCGCCGTGAACCGTTCGACTGCCGCCCGCACCATCGAGGTCAAGCTGCCCGCTGCTTGGCCGAACTGGTCCAAGACCCGACTTCACGACGCGCTCGGAAAGGGAAGCGTCGCCCGACCGAAGCCCGGCATCGTCCGGGTTGTCCTTCCGCCTCTCTCGGCCGCGATCGTCGTGCCGGAGAAGCGTTCTTGAACTCATTGACTCAAAGGAGACTGCCATGAACATCCATCCGAAGCGCCGCGGCTTCACATTGATCGAGCTGCTTGTCGTCATCGCCATCATCGCCATTCTTGCGGCGATCCTGTTCCCTGTCTTCGCCCAGGCCAAGCTGGCCGCGAAGAAGACCGTCATGATCAGCAACATGAAGCAGAACATGACGGCGGTCATGATCTACATGGGCGACCATGACGACTACTTCCCACTCAAGGCAAGCATCGGGTATGACCCCGCAGAGCCAGCCATGACCTGGGATAAGAACATCCAGCCGTACATGAAGAACTACCAGCTCATCAACTCCGGCGAAGACACGCGCGTCAAGTACGACACCCCGTATGGCAAGACTCGCCGAAGCCTGGGCGTTGTGAGCAACCTGTTCCGCGGAATTTCCGTCAGCCCGAGCTATGGTTGGTGCGGTGGCGGCATCTGCGAACAGCCGCCGATCTCCAGCACCTACGTTCCCCACCCGGCGGGCACAATCGCCATCGGATTGAAGCCGCAGCCGGCCAATCCCGACACGACGAT
>JAEYWW010000160.1 GCA_023428805.1 Armatimonadota bacterium
CCTGCGAAGCCTTCATGGTCGATCCCAAATCGGGCGACTTCTGGTTCGTGACGAAAGCCCGCGATGGAGAAACGGTCGCCTACAAGCTCGAAAAGCCGGATAGGAACAAAAAGAACAAACTCCAGAAAATCGCAAAGCTCGAAGTGAACACCAAGGGAATCGGCGGCACCTGGGTCACCGGTGGTGACATCTCACCCGACGGCAAGAATTTCATCATCCGAACCTACACCGGAGCCCTCGAATACGACGTGCCCAAGAAATTCTCCGACTGGGTGAAGAGCAAACCGAGGACGGTGAAAACAATGCCGGAGGGCCAGGGCGAAGCAATCGGCTACAGCCGTGACGGATCAATGCTCATCACCACAAGCGAGGGCTCTCCCTGCCTCGTCAGCGCGATGAAACGAACAAAATAACTCCGAATCCTCGACAAGTGCAGGAATTTTGTAAAAACTTGATCTTTTGAACCTGATGATGGTGGAAAAAGAGGGCAAAAGCCCCGCGACCAGTGGGGTCTGCTCTGGTTCAACGCTCCAAAGCCTCCGAAAATCCTCTCTGGTATAAAACCGTCACGCGCTCCCGAAAGGGGGTGTCTGAGCAAGAGGCACAACCAAATGCGAAGGATAACCATCACCGGGGCTGCGATTATTCTGGTGCTCTTCGGGAGCCAGATCGTCGCCGCCACCAGGCCGCTGCACAACGTGCGTTTTGAAACCAAAACGGTCGTTGCCCCAGTGGATTTCGAGGTCAAGTACATTTTCAGCCGCACCCAGCGGCGTGGTTCCGTCAAAAAGAGCCAGGACGGCAAGCCCGGAGCCATCACCAAGACATTCACCCAAGTCTACATCGACGGAAAGCTCTCAACCGAGAAGCTCACCAGCACAGAACGAGTCGATCCGGTTCACGCAACCTATCTGATGGGGCCGCATGGCTACCAGGTCAGTCGAGGCGGTTCATACACCCGCAGCGCGATCAAGACGATGGAATCGACCGCCTACACTCCCGATGCGGGACGCGGCTCCAAAGCCACCTTCCGCACCGCCACCGGACGCAAGGCCGAATATGGCATTGTCGCCGTCGATCCCAAGGTGATCCCGCTTCATTCACTTGTTTTTGTCGAAGGATATGGGTTTGCTGTCGCGGCGGACACCGGAGGGGCGATCAAAAAGAACAAAATTGACGTGTGCCTTCCGACAAACGCCGAGTGCAAGAAATGGGGACGCCGGGACGTGAAGGTTCACGTCTTCAAGGAGAAGCTCCAGCCCGTCTCCAAGAAGAAATAAAGGCGCTTCTGGCGCGGCACGGACGCCGCCCGGATAAAAGGTTTGGACAGCACTTTCTGATTTCTGAGGCCTGCGTGGCGGACATCGTCGCGCAGGCTTCAGATTGTCAAGGCGTCTTGGAGATCGGCCCCGGCCCCGGCGTCCTCACCCTCGCCCTCACTCAGGCGGTGTCCCGAGTCATCGCCATCGAAGTGGATGAAGGGGTCCGACCGATGCTTTCTGAACGAGCCCCGAATGCCCAAGTCATTTTCGAGGACGCGCTCCAAGCTGATTGGGGTGAGGTTCTCGCCCAACTCCCCGAGCCCAAAGCGATTGTCTCCAACATGCCCTACAACATCACCGGCCCTCTGCTCGCCAAGGTCGGAGAGCAGAAGAACCGGATCAAGCGGGCCGTGCTGATGATGCAGAAGGAGGTCGGCGACCGCATTCTCGCGCCTGCGGGAGATTCCAACCGAGGTTCGCTTTCCGTGTTCTTGGAGGCAAGATTTGAAATCCGAAGGCTGAGGAAAGTGCCGCCCGGAGCCTTCCTTCCTCCACCGAAGGTGGACAGCATCGTTCTCGTGTTCGAGCCAAAAGCAGAGCCTGTGCATCCGAGACTGGAAGAGGTGTGTCGAGCCGGGTTCTCACAGCCGCGCAAAACCCTCGCGAACAATCTTGCGGAACTTGCTGGGTCTCGGGCTAAAGTGATGGATGCACTCACGCACATTGGCCTGCCCGAGACAGTGCGCCCGCACCAGCTGACTCTTAATCAGTGGGTGGAGGTGGCGAATCAGGTCTGAACAGGTCAAGGAGATCGCCCGCGAGTTGGGATTCGATGACTGCGGCATATGCGCGGCGGGAGCCCCCGAGTCGATCACCTTCTTTGAGGAGTGGATCGGACGCGGGTTCCACGGAACGATGGACTATCTTCCGCGCTCCACCGAGCTTCGAGCAACCCTGGACTCGATCCTGCCGGGAGCCCGTTCGGTCATCGCTGTTGCTCTGAACTACAATCAGCCCAACCCCCGCGCCCCGGGAGAGCCTCTGATCGCCCGGTATGCGTTGGGACGCGACTACCATAAGGTTCTGCGCGTCCGGCTTGCGCAGCTGGGCCGAAGGCTGGATGTCCTGAAGCCCGACGCCCGCCATCGCCCCTGCGTGGACTCCGCCCCCGTCCTGGAACGTGAGTGGGCGCAGCGCAGCGGTTTGGGCTGGTTCGGCAAGAACACCATGCTCATCAACTCCCGGAAGGGGAGCTGGTTCTTCTTGGGGCTGCTTTTGACGACGCTTGAACTCGATCCGGATGAGCCCGCCCAAGGCGGCTGCGGCACCTGCCGCGCGTGCATCGACGCCTGCCCCACGGGCGCAATCGTCATCGCAGCCGACCGCTGGCAGGTCGATGCCCGCCGCTGCGTCAGCTATCTCACGATCGAGCATCGGGGCGAGATTGACCCGGCGCTGCGGCCCTTGATCGGAGATTGGACCTTTGGATGTGATGTCTGCCAGGAGGTCTGCCCGTTCAACCAGCCCCGCGATTCCCAGCCGGAACGGGCGCCAGAAACTTCGGAAGTTGACTTTCTGAATCGCCGCTCATGGCCTTCTCTTGAGCGATTGGCGGAGATTGAATTTGACGAGTGGGACGAGTTGACTCGTGGATCGCCGGTGCGGAGAACCGGACTCGAAGGACTGCGACGAAACGCGAAGATCAACCTAGAGAATCAGACTTGATCCTGCTTTGTCCACCAAGAAGGTGGCCCTCCCTCGCGGAAATCATGCGTGGCCAGGATGTGCTTATTCCGAGTCATGGCATGGGGCAGATCTTCGGGATACAGCGTGTGGCACCAGACGAGGTCAGCGGGAAGAACAGCGGCCACATAGGTGTTGTAGATCGGCCAAAATTCATCGGGAACCCGTCCTGCGAAATAACCCAGAATCACACCGCTGGCAAATGCTTGACTGATCGGCGCGGCAAAGTACGCCAGCTTGTAGAAATCATCATAGGGATCGCCAAAATCGCATCGATTGAAGTCGATCACACCCACCAGCGATGCCACCTGAAAGATCAGATTGGCCGGATGAAAGTCGCCGTGCCGAAAGGTGACGGGTCGGCTTTCGAGCAGGTGCAGATGTAATTCGACAAACTCCCGCGCCTCGCCCTGTCCTTCGAACTGCAATCCCATCTCCCGGCATTGAACATCCACTTTCCGAAATTTCCCGCCCCTCACC
>JAEYWW010000162.1 GCA_023428805.1 Armatimonadota bacterium
GATGGATATAGATGAATCGCACATCCCAATCGCTGTCCGCCGAAGCAAACCCCCACGCACGACTCCCCGATTCAACCGCGAAAAGAACGCGGACGTCATATTGGGATTCGATTCGTTGAATCTGGGATTGGATTTCGGCTTGCAAGCGGCTAGTTTAGCTTTTGGGCTCATGCAACCCCTGCGACGCGTGGCGGGTAGATTCTCGTCGTGGACGCGAAGCACGAGATGGAGGTGCTGGTTCGGGCGAAATATCCAATCGTCTGGATCACAAGTTGGGAAGAGAGGCGGGTCGAGGACGCGCTGAAAGAGGTCGCCGACAAGCTCGGGCGACAGCTCCACTCCTGGTCGATCACGCAGGGCATGAAGCCCGCGATCAGCAAAAACCCCGCCAAAGCCACTCTCCCCGGAGAGCTTGAGGCCCTCGCGCAGGTTCACGAAGCCGCCGAATTCACGATTTTTCTGCTCAAGGACTTCCACCCATTCCTGCGCGATCCCAAGGTCGTCCGTCTGCTGCGCGACCTGGCGACACGGCTTCGAAGCCGCACGCAGACCCTCTTCCTCCTCGGGCCCAGCCTCACCCTGCCTATTGAGCTGGAGAAGGACATGGTGGTCATCGAGTTCCCCTTGCCCGGTCAGCCTGAAATTGAAAAGCAGTTGGAATCGGTCATCGAAGCAATCAAGGACAACGACAAGTTCGACACCAAGCTGAAACCTGCCGAACGTGAACTGATCATCCGAAGCGCCCAGGGTCTCACCAGCGACGAGATCGAGAGCGCCTTCGCCCGCAGCCTGGTCGAGCAGAAGAAGCTGAGCGTGGACCAGATCATCGAAGAGAAGAAGCAGATCGTCCGCAAAACCGAAATCCTCCAGTTCTATCCCGCAACCAGCAGCATGAACGACGTAGGAGGGCATGAACTGCTCAAAGAATGGCTGACCAAGCGCACCAAGAGCTTCACCGACGCCGCCCGCGAGTTCGGCATCCCCGCCCCCAAGGGAGTATTGATGATCGGCGTGCAAGGCTGCGGAAAATCGCTCGTCGCCAAAGCGATTTCCTCCGCCTGGAGCCTCCCGATGCTCAAGATGGATGTGGGGCGCATCTTCGGCAGCCTCGTTGGCCAGAGTGAGCAGAATATGCGCAAAGCAATCCGAATCGCGGAGAGCCTCGCACCCTGCTGCCTTTGGATTGATGAATTGGAAAAGGGCTTCGCCGGCATGAGCGGCGGCGGGGTCAGCGACAGCGGGACCACCGCACGCGTCTTCAGCACCTTTTTGACCTGGATGCAGGAGAAGACCGCCCCGGTCTTCCTGATCGCGACCGCCAACGATGTCTCGGCTCTTCCCCCAGAACTGCTTCGCAAAGGGCGATTTGACGAGATTTTCTTCATCGATCTTCCCGAGCTTGAAGAGCGCAAGGAGATCATCTCCATCCACCTCAAGAAGCGCAAACGCGACCCCAAGAAATTCAAGGTGGCCCAGGTTGCCGAGCTGACCAAGGGCTTCAGCGGAGCCGAACTTGAGCAGGTCGTCATCAGCGCCCTCAACCACGCATTCTTCGAGGACCGCGAGCTTTCGTTCAAAGACCTCGAAGAGGAATCCAAAACCCAGGTCCCTTTGAGCGTGATGATGAAGGAGGAGATTGGAGAGCTGCGTGAGTGGGCGCGGCTGCGGGCGAGGCCGAGCGCAAAGAGGACGGGAGAAATTTAAGCCAATCCCCGCACAATTCCTCCATCAACCAAAAGATTCGTCCCTGTGACATAGCTCGCAGGGTGGCCGCAGAGGAAGACGACAGGCGCGGCGATCTCCGCCGCGTCCGCGAGGCGGCCCATGGGGACGAGTTTGGCTTGGTTGGCGAGGGCTTCGTCCACGGAAATCCCTTCGCGGTCAGCCTTGATGTTCGCCAAATGCACCTGCCGTTCGGTCAGAGTGTGTCCGGGGAGAACGCTGTTGACCGTGATCCCATGCGGCGCGAGTTCCGTGGCCTGAAGTCGGGTCAGCGCCATGAGACCGCTGCGTAGGGTGCTCGAAATCGGCAGGAGGGGATTCGGCTCTTTCGCGACGAGCGAAGTGATATGGACGATCCTTCCCCACTTGCGTTCGATCATCAACGGTGACACGCGGCGCACCATGCGGACGACATTGAGGAGGGTCGAATCAACCCCTTCGTGCCACTGCTCATCGCTCATCTCGGTCCACGACCCGGCGGGCGGTCCGCCCGTGTTCGTGACCAGAATCTGCGGTGCGCCGAGGTCGCGCTGGGTCGCATCGAGCCAATCATCAATGCTCTGGCTGTCGGTCACATCCGCCTCATACGCCCGCGCCCCGTCGCCCAGGACCTGAAGAAGCGTGGGAAAGTTGCCCGAGTTGCGGGCGCAGATCGAAACTCGGCACCCTTCTTCGACCAGGGCCTTCGCCACCGCCAACCCAATCCCCTTCGTCCCCGCCGCGACCATCGCGACCTTGCCTTCGAGTCCGAGATTCATGAGGTCATCTTACACCGCCGTCCCTGAGGCAATCCCGGCAAACCCGCCAAAATGGAGCCGTGGCGATGATTGCGTGTGACGTGGCGGACTTGAAGCTGGCTCAGCAGGGCCGGGATCGGATTGAGTGGGCGGAGCGGGAGATGCCGGTGCTCCGGCTGATCCGGGAGCGATTTGAGAAGGAGCAGCCCCTGAAAGGACAGCGCATCACGGCGTGCCTGCACGTGACAACCGAAACCGCGAACCTCCTCCGGACCCTCAAGGCAGGTGGTGCCGAAGTCGCGATCTGCGCGAGCAACCCGCTCAGCACCCAGGATGATGTCGCCGCTTCGCTTGCCGAACATTTCGGAGTCCAGACGTTCTGCATCAAGGGTGAGGACAACGAAACCTATTACAAGCACATCCACCAGGCCCTCGACATCAAGCCGACGATGACCATGGATGATGGCGCGGACACGGTCGGTGTGATCCTGAATGACCGCCGCGAACTGATTCCAGGAATCATCGGCGGCACGGAGGAGACCACGACCGGCGTCATCCGACTCCGCGCGATGGCAGCGGACGGCGTCCTCGCCTACCCGATCATCGCGGTCAATGATGCGGATACCAAACATCTTTTTGACAACCGCTATGGCACCGGCCAGAGCACGCTGGACGGCATCCTCCGCGCGACCAACATCCTCCTTGCGGGACGAACCGTGGTCGTCGCGGGCTATGGATGGTGCGGTCGCGGAGTCGCCATGCGCGCCAAGGGCATGGGCGCCCATGTCATCGTCACCGAGATCGACCCGACCAAGGCGATCGAGGCCGTCATGGACGGCTTCCAGGTCATGCCGATGGAAGCTGCCGCCCCGCTCGGCGATCTCTTCATCACCGTCACCGGCTGCAAGGGGGTTCTTGATGGCCGCCACTTCAACAAAATGAAGGACGGCGCGATCATCGCCAACTCGGGCCACTTCAATGTCGAAATCGACATCCCGACTCTCGACGCCACCTCATCCTCTCGACGGATTGTGCGTGAATTCGTTGAAGAGTTCGTTGTGAACGGCAAACGTGTCTATCTCCTCGGTGACGGGCGTCTCATCAACCTCGCCTCGGCCGAAGGCCACCCGGCTTCGGTCATGGACATGAGCTTCGCCAACCAGGCGCTCTGCGCGGAATACATGGTGAAGGAGCACACGAGCCTCGGCAAGGAGGTCTACAGCGTTCCGGTGGACATCGACCAGAATGTGGCCGCCCTCAAGCTCGAGTCAATGGGACTCTCAATCGACGTGCTGACCTCCGAACAAGAGCACTACCTGAACTCCTGGAACGAAGGGACTGTCTGAAGTCCCTTGCGACCAACCAGAGAACCTGTCGTTTGCAAGGGACGATCCCTTCTAGACGACAGGCCTCACGGAGCGGTCTTGCCCCAGCGCATATTGACTGACTGCCCCACGGTTGATTTCCCATCCAAGAAGTAGAGTGTTGCCTGCACATGGTTGTGCGCCCATCTCCATTTTGCGTTGTTGCTCTTGTGAAATGGATGGTAGTCGAGAACAACAGGTGTGATCCTCACTTGACCAGCCTCCAAAGAGGGTTGCGTGAATGTCTTCTGATAGAGGTCCGAGTATTCGGCTTGTGTGCCGATTGTGCTCGCATCCTTGGCCTGAACCCCTACCTTGAAGGTGACAGAAGGAGGAGTTTGCCTGAATCCGGGGGCAACTTGGCCCTCTGCCTTGGCAGTTGTTTTGATCCAGAGCGTTGGCGGTCGCACAATGTAATCCTCATCTGGAGCCAGAAACCACTCCGGCTTGGCTTCATTCATCCAAGTTCTATTCTTCGCCCAGGAAATGATGTGATTCTTGATCTTGGGACGATACTCTTCACGCATCTTCGCATCTGCCCCCATCTTGTCGAGAATTCCGTCGGTGATCGCATCTGCAGCACCAGTCACCTTCCGGCTGTATTCATGCGGGTAGGCGCTCAATGAGAGTGCCTTGTCCAAGCCCTTGACAGCAGTGTCTACAGCAGTTTCATTGGCCCCTGCCCATTTCGCCATTTGTGCGATCCCTTGGGCCAGCGCACCCGGAGCGGCAAGAATCACTGTCTGAAAGACGGAGACAATAGTCGTGAACCAAGTGTCGATCTTGCTGATGATCGCGGCTACGGTGTCTTTGAATTTCTCCCACCAGCTCTTGTCCTCGGGAGCCATAGGCGGCAGCCAGACTTTGTCGCCTGCACCGGGGTTTGACTTTCCGATCAGCTTGGCAAAATGCTTCTTCATGTCGCCAGGAGGAGTCTTCGTCAGGACAAAGCGGTACTCGTCCCGGTCGCCGCCAAAGTAGCCCGGCTCCAGCCCGATGATTTCGGTTGTGAATGTCAGCTTTCCCGCAGGCAAAGGCTGCATCACGATCTTTTGGGCGGGAATAGTGATCGTGATTTCATTGCTCGGCAGTCCGGCAAGGTTGTTCTCCGCAGTCATGGGAACAATGCGAACGTAGACAATCTGAGCCTTTGAGCTTGGCTTGGGCAAGTTTTTCAACGGAAGATAGAACACACCCTGTCCTCCGGTGGCTCCATCTACAAACTGCCGGGCCAGGTCGCCTTTCGGATGATCCCATATCGCCCACTCCTTGGAATAGGGAAGAGTCCGAGCCTGCATCATGATCTTGATCGGCTTCGATGACGTGCTCCAGCGGAGAGCAGCCTGAGCATGCGACTCCATGTTGGGCGTCCATGCCTTGCCCCATGCATCTGGGAATTCGCTGGTTTTGGCTATGGTTTGAACTTCCAACTGAGTGCTGCCGGCCCCAGGATCTGGCTCACCATAAAGGACGCGAACGGGTTCCGAAGCTCCCTGGGTGGACAGAATCTGAATGAAATACGCAGGCTTCTTTCCGGTTGTGACCAGCTCGTAGTTGGCGTCGTGCTGCTTCCGCCGATTCTTGTCAATATCTTCGATGATTTTTTGAGCGAGGGGCTGGCGTGAACGGCTGCCGAAAGTCCATGACGACGGGGTTCCCCATTTGAGAGAAGGCGCGAATCTCGCAAAATCGACCGAAAACTCCCTGCCGTTTGAAATACTGTCAAGCGGGACCATATCCACCGGAACGCCAATGCCACGCCCAGTATTTGGAGTCGGCTCGCCGCCCTTGCCCGCAGGATAGGGAGAGGCTCCACCGGACCAAACAACGGCAATCGCCCCATCGAAAGAGCCCGAAGAATTGAAGCGAAAGCTCGGCTTCCTTGTCTGGTCGCGCCAATTCTGAAATGAGTTGTCGGACCAAGTCGTGCCCGAGCGAACCTGGAGGACTCCGAGATTGGATTCTCCGCCCCGCTGCATATCAGGAGCGAGAACAGTAAGAAAAGCGGCAAGCATGGTGAACTATTACCATGCCTGCGCTTAAAAAACTCTCTTGAATATGTCTAGATGGCCAACTCGGCCAAAATCTCCGCCGTCTCCTGAACCGCTTCGCGGAATGTCGCCGCCGCCCAGGCCGCCTGCTCTTCGGTGATGATCAAAGGCGGCTCGAAGCGGATGATGCGGGGATTGTTGAGCGTGTACGCGGCGACCAGGCCCCGCTTGACCATCTGGGCGATGGCGAGTTCCCCGACTTCGTCCATCGCAAACTCCACGCCGATCATCAGCCCCCGCCCGCGCACTTCGGCAATCAGATCCAGCCCTTCACCCGCGGCCTTCAACCCATCCTTGAGCAGCGCCCCCACCGAAGCTGAGCGTTCCACCAAACCTTCGGCCTCGATCACCTGAATCGTCGCCAATCCCGCCGCGCAGGCGAGCGGATTGCCGCCGAAAGTGGAGGTGTGGAGCAATGGGTTCTTGCTGAAAACCCTCTCCCAAATCGCCGCCGTACCCATCGTCGCGCCGATCGGCATCACGCCGCCGCCGAGGCACTTCGCAAGAGTCATGATGTCCGGCGCCACGCCCTCGTGGTCGCACCCGAACATCTTCCCAGTTCTTCCAAAGCCCGTCTGGACCTCATCGAAAATCAGCAAGGCTCCCACGCGGTCGCAGGCTTCGCGCAACGATCTCAAATAGCCGTCGGGAGGAATGTGGATTCCACCTTCACCCTGGATCGGTTCGACGATGATCGCAGCGGTCTGATCGTCAATCGCATTTGCCGCCGCCGCTGAATCCCCGTAGTCAATGAACTCCACTCCCGGCATCAGAGGAGCAAAGGCATCGGCGTACTTCTGCCGTCCCATGACAGAAAGCGCACCGATGGTCTTGCCGTGGAACCCTCCCTTGGTCGAGATGAACTTGTGACGGCCCGTCGCGGCTTTGGCGAACTTGATCGCCGCCTCCACCGCCTCCGCACCCGAGTTGGAGAAGAAGGTGTACTGAAGCGGATCGGGAGCGATGCTCGCAAGCTCGGTGGCCAGGTCAGCCTGACCCTGACTGAAGAAGGTCTTGCCCGAAAGCGGCATTCGGTCGAGCTGATTCTTGACTGCTTCAACCACTCGCGGATGCCGATGTCCCAGCGAGAACACGCCATATCCGCCCAGGCAGTCGAGGTACCGCTTGCCATCCTGATCGGTGATGAAGCATCCCTCCGCCTCGATTTCCAATCCAAATCCCGCAAAGTTCATCAACCTCGCCAGATAGGGGTTCACATGGTCGCTGTACTTCTGAACTGCAGCCGCAAGCTGGGCATCGCCGGACATGATCCAATTATGAGGCGTATTTTCACGCCTAAACCAATACAGTCCGCGAAATTGGGATGCGCTCAACCATGACCGCATCCCAATTCCTGGGTTTCTAAGGAGCGACTTTCAGAAACTCATCCCACTGGAGCGCACCGAATTTCATCTGCACGTAATCCGAGGCGGTGCTTCCGGCGAAAGTGCCGCCCGGCGAGAAGTCGATGGAAATTCCACGGCTTCCGGCTGAGTTCGCATTGTGTCCTTCATAGATCACTGCCTGGGTGATGGCCGCTCGAACCGCGACACATTTCTGCTTCACTGCATCAGGAGTCGTTGCGTGGGCCTCCAACTCCTCACACACATCCCACAGGTCTCGGAAATAGCGAACCGAGGTCTGGCTGTATGTTTGTGCGTTGACCCGCGCTGCCTGGATCGCCAAAGGCATCGTGTCCTTGTTTGCAAGCAGCGCAACCCCCAAGTCGGAAGTCGCCGTCGCCAAGGCCTGAAGCTTCGATGTGTCCAGCACGCTCTGCGTGATCTTTCGCGTCGCGTAGGGTGGGTGGCTCACCATCCCGTCGACAAACGCCTTGCAGAGTTCGCTGGTCGCCTGGTCGGGGTTGTCGCGGAATTTCTTGAAGACCGTGTCGTAGGGCAATCCCTCCGCTGGCGGGCTTTCCTCTGAACCGACGATATAGTCCGCAGAGTCGCGCGCTTCGTAGGCAACTTCCAGCATCTGCATCAAACTTGCATCCCAACTAAGAACATCGACGGTCTCGCCGCCCATCATCGCGTCGGTCTCCCACGTTTTGATGGAGGTGCCGTATTGATCGTCGTAGCTCACACCCCGATCCAGCGGGCCATCGTCCGCCGAGCGCCGCCAGCCATTGCCATGATTCCAGATCACGAGCACATACCGATCCGCCGGATAGTTGGTCTTGCCCCATTTGATGAAATCAGCCATGTTCGATGCTTTGCCCATGTCGAGGGCGCTGCCGTTTGATTCCGTCAGGTTCGCTTGGACGAGTTCACTCTGAATGCTGTCGGAGTTGTCGGGCTTGACCAGGTATCTCCGCACGCCATCGAAGGATGAGCTGGGGAAATTCGCCTTGGACTGCTTCCACTGAACAACAAACCGCACCTGAGGATTGCCGGCAACCCTCTCCATCTGGTTCATATTCAAGTCGCTGGCCGCGAAAAGATCGTTGGCGGCATTCAGATAAACCAAGACGGTCCATTTGGAGCGAGTCGGGTTGAATGGCGTGACTTGCACCGATGCCGAAGCCAGAAGGGCCGATCCATCCAGCGTGGCCCGCACCGTTCCAGTTCCTGCTTTTGTCGCGGTGAAGTTGCCATCGACATCCACAGAGCCGACTCCCCCCAGAGCCTGCCAGGTGACGCCGTCCGGCTGGGCGAAGTGTTCCCCCCCGCCTGCGGCCGCGATGTTCGTCAAGAATCGAATCGTATTGTTCGCGCCGACACTCACCAAATCGGGAAAAACCTTCATGCTTGCCGGCGATGCGCCAAATCGGGTTGTGATCGTGGCAGTCGGAGTTCCGCCCATGGTGCAGAGATCGACCGTCGCAGTCGCGACTCCAACCTCTGTGCCTCCAGCGTCGGCCAAGCTGAACATTCGTGCACGAAGTTCATAAACGCCCGGCGCAATCCCGGTCAGGGTCGCGTTCAGGTCACCTCCTGCCCGATTGAATGACTCCGTGCGGACAACCTGTCCGGTCGAAGTGATGACCTGGACAACCTGCGAGGCATTGGCGGGCGCGCTGCCCCAGATGGACCGATAGGTGATGCTGCCGGGAGTGGAAGTCTCCGAACATCCGCCTTTCACCCATTGCGCGACCAAATCGCCGCCGCCCCCGCCCCCCGCGCCGCCCGGCCCCCCGGCCCCCGCCGCCCCGCCGGCGCCCGCGACCGCGCGGCCGA